>JABDRA010000153.1 GCA_013041995.1 Anderseniella sp.
GTGTAATGGTTTACCAGGCAGGCTTCCGGCGGATGCGGATAGCGCACCAGTTTTTCCCACAATTCCTGCAATTGTGCGGGTATGGCCGGCCACGGCTTGCCGGTTTCAGGATGGCACGGCTGGTATCGATAGCCTGCCTTGTCGGTAACCCAGCCGAGTTGGCCGAAATTTGTCATGCGAACCGACATCGGTTTGCCTGATCCCGGCATTGCCGGTGTATAAAACGGGCACTCGGCAACCAGCACGCGCAGGTCCGAAATCAGCGCCTTCTGCGCGTTCCGGTCCAGATAACCCGGGTATATTTGTAACCCATCAATTTGCATCTTGTTACAACACTGTCTTGATGCCTGCGCCAAGCCTCCCTATATAGCTTCTCGAACGCCGAATGTAACGCCATGATTGCCGCAAGGCTGGCGACGTCCGGAAAGTCAGAAAGCAACTGGAGTCTGTTACCGGCGAAACCGGATACCCATGCGCCGATTATAAAGGGCATGGCAACAGACGGCCTAATGGAGGGCATTATGGGTAAGGTAATCGGAATTGACCTTGGAACCACGAATTCGTGTGTTGCAGTCATGGAGGGCGGAAGCCCGAAAGTAGTTGAGAATGCAGAAGGTGCGCGTACCACACCTTCCATCGTTGCCTTCACGGGCGATGACGAGACACTTGTAGGCCAGCCGGCCAAACGCCAGGGTGTCACAAATCCTGAAAATACATTCTTCGCCATCAAGCGCCTGATCGGACGGCGCTGGGATGACCCGATGGTCGAAAAGGACAAGAAGCTGGTTCCCTACGCCATCGTCAAGGCTGACAATGGTGATGCATGGGTTGAATCCATGGGCAAGAAATATGCACCTTCGCAGATTTCCGCCATGACGCTTCAGAAAATGAAGGAAACCGCTGAACGCCATCTGGGCGAAAGCGTTACCCAGGCAGTTATCACGTGTCCTGCCTACTTCAATGACAGCCAGCGTCAGGCCACCAAGGATGCCGGCAAGATTGCCGGGCTTGAAGTCCTGCGCATCATCAATGAGCCAACCGCTGCAGCCCTTGCCTATGGCCTCGACAAGAAGGATGCCGGCATCATTGCCGTGTATGACCTTGGCGGCGGTACGTTCGACGTATCCATCCTGGAAATCGGCGACGGCGTGTTTGAAGTGAAGTCCACCAATGGTGACACTTTCCTTGGCGGTGAAGACTTCGACATGCGCATTGTCGATTATCTTGCCGACGAGTTCAAAAAAGAAAGCAGCATCGACCTGCGCTCCGACAAGCTGGCTCTGCAGCGCCTGAAGGAAGCTGCCGAGAAGGCCAAGATCGAACTGTCGTCCGGTACCCAGACCGAAATCAACCTGCCGTTCATCACCGCAGATGCATCCGGTCCCAAGCACCTGACCTTGAAGATGACCCGTGCCAAGCTGGAATCACTGGTGGATGATCTCATTCAGCGCACCGTTGAGCCATGCAAGGCAGCCCTCAAGGATGCCGGTCTGAAAGCATCCGATATCGACGAAGTGGTGCTTGTCGGCGGCATGACCCGCATGCCGAAGGTTATCGACACCGTCAAGTCGTTCTTCGGCAAGGAGCCGCACAAGGGTGTGAACCCGGACGAGGTTGTCGCCATCGGCGCTGCCATTCAGGCAGGCGTGCTGCAGGGCGAAGTCAAGGACGTGTTGCTGCTCGACGTGACGCCATTGTCGCTGGGCATCGAAACCCTGGGCGGTGTATTCACCCGGCTGATCGATCGCAACACCACCATCCCGACCAAGAAGAGCCAGGTGTTCTCGACGGCCGACGACAACCAGACGGCCGTGACCATCCGGGTGTTCCAGGGTGAACGCGAAATGGCGCAGCACAACAAGATGCTGGGCAATTTCGACCTGATGGGCATTCCGACCGCACCGCGCGGCGTACCCCAGATCGAGGTGACATTCGACATCGATGCCAACGGCATCGTCAATGTGTCGGCCAAGGACAAGGCGACCAACAAGGAACAGCAGATCCGCATTCAGGCATCTGGTGGTCTGTCGGATGACGAAGTCGAAACAATGGTCAAGGACGCCGAAAGCCATGCTGAGGAGGACAAGAAGAACAAGGAAATGGTGGAAGCCAAGAACCATGGCGAAGCCCTGATCCATTCGACCGAGAAGTCCTTGTCTGAACATGGCGACAAGATTTCGGATGCCGACAAGTCTGCTGTCACCGCCGCCATTGACGATCTCAAGTCAGCGCTGGAAGGCGACAGTGCCGAGGAGATCCAGACCAAGACCAACACACTGTCGCAGGCTGCCATGAAGCTTGGCGAAGCCATGTACCAGGCTCAGGCCGAGGCTGCTGCAGAAAGTGACGGCGCGGCCGGCGAAGACGGTGGTGCACCGGAAGAAGACATCGTCGACGCAGACTTCGAAGAGGTCCAGGACGACGGGGACGACAAAAAGGCGTCTTGAACGACGTCAGTGTCATGGTAAATCGCTCTGGAGCCTTGCTTGGCTCCAGAGTGCATTTGGGATGACGTGCCGCGGTGGTTGCTTTATCAGCACGGTCCCGCGATGATCTTCCCGGCAAGCAGCAAGCAGGCTGAATACAAAATGGCGAAACGAGATTATTACGAGGTGCTGGGCGTCGGTAAAACTGCCGACGACAAGGAGCTGAAAAGCGCTTTTCGCAAAATGGCGAAACAGTATCATCCCGACGCCAATCCGGATGACAGTTCGGCAGAGCAGAAATTCAAGGAAGCAAGTGAAGCTTACGAGGTTCTGAAGGAACCGCAAAAACGCGCAGCCTATGACCGCTTCGGCCACGCTGCTTTCGAAGATGGCCGTGGTGGCCCTGGCGGTGCCGGGTTCGGGCCTGAGTTTTCGTCCTCCATGTCGGATATTTTCGAAGATCTGTTTGGCGAGTTCATGGGCGGCGGCGGTGGCCGGCGCCCCGGTGGACGTAGCAGCAGCAATGCCGCGCGCGGTTCGGACCTGCGCTATGACATGGAGATCTCGCTCACCGACGCCTATGCCGGCAAGTCGGCCCAGATACGCGTGCCAACTTCCGTTTCATGCGAGACCTGCTCCGGCAGCGGTGCCAAACCGGGCACCAGCCCAAGCACCTGCTCGACCTGTAACGGCCAGGGCGCCGTGCGCTCATCATCAGGCTTCTTTACGGTTGAACGCGCCTGCCCGACATGTCAGGGCCGGGGAACGGTGATATCCGATCCATGCACGAACTGCTCCGGCCAGGGCAGGGTCCAGAAAGAACGCACCTTGTCGGTGAACATTCCCGCCGGCGTGGAAGACGGCACACGCATTCGCCTTGCCAATGAGGGCGAAAGCGGTGTGCGTGGCGGCCCGTCCGGTGATCTGTACATTTTCCTGTCGATCAAGCAGCACGAATTCTTCCAGCGCGACGGCGCTGACCTGTTTTCGCGGGTGCCCATCTCGATGACGTCGGCTGCCCTTGGCGGTGAGATTGAAGTGCCGACAATCGATGGCAAGAAGGCGCGGGTGACCATTCCCGAAGGCACCCAGGGCGGCAAGCAATTCCGTCTCAAGGGCAAGGGAATGCCGGTGCTGCGTTCAAGCCAGCATGGCGACATGTACATTCAGGTCAGTGTTGAAACACCGGTGAACCTGACCCGCAAGCAAAAGGAACTGCTGCGCGATTTTGAAAGCCAGGCGAAGGATAATTCTCCACAGTCTGCAGGGTTCTTCACCAAGGCGCGCTCGTTCTGGGACAGTTTCGGCAGTTAATACCAGGGACTGCGGTATTTCGGATTCACGAAAGACCTGAATTGCTCGAGGAGATGCCTGAATGGCCAAGGGATACTGGATTGCACATGTCACCGTCAGCGATCCTGACCAGTACAAGCATTACGCGGATGCGGCACCTGAAGCCTTCAAGAAATACAACGCCCGCATGCTGGCTCGCGGCGGCCGGCACTCCCAGATGGAAGGCACCGGCAAGGCGCGCAATGTAGTGATCGAGTTCGACAGCTACCAGGATGCCGTCGACTGTTTCAACAGCGACGAGTACCAGGCGGCACGGGCCAAGCGCTCAGGCGCCGGTGAAGCCGACATTGTGATCGTGGAAGGTATCTAAGGGTCACGACCCCGGGCGTTTACGCCTGTCCGAAGCGTTTTGTGAGCGCCGACAAACCGGCCGTGTAAATGCCGGAAATGATTTTCGAAGCCGTCGCATCATCCGCCCCATCAGCGTTGAACTTGCCTGTCCAGTCGACGGTACATTTGTCGTCGTCACCAGCCGTCACCTTGATGGTCGAATAATAATCGGAAACCGGCAAGGGACCGTCAACAATGGAATAGCTCTGGCTCATTGCCTCATCGTCGTGAGCTTCAAGTTTTTCCGTCAGGACCCCGCCGCCGGATATGTTGATGACACGTACCGTGTCCGCACCGCGTGTCTCGATGGTCGAGGTTACTGCCGCAGGATGCCATTCAGCCAGATTTCCGAACTCGCTGATCGCCGCCCAGACCTCGGCAGCTTCGGCACTCAACACAACAGACTCGTGAACATTCAACATAACAAGCATTTTCCCCATTTCAAACAGATGTCCCAAGTCTGCCCGCTGAAACCGTCATTGTCCATTGGGCAAATATCAACGCGTGGCAGACATATAGGTTCAATGTCGGCAGATTTGTGCGCAAGCCGGCAGCGACTGGCACATTTAATCAACTCACCCTAGGCATTGCTGCCAGACACTGGTATCACATCCGACATATTTCAATTCCAACGAACGGGCCTTTTGAAAAATGCTCAAGCTTGTTGTTGCAGGTGCCGGCGGGCGCATGGGCCAGACCCTGACCCGCCTCATACACGCACACCCTTCCTGCGAAGTTGCAGGCGGTCTTGAACCGAAAGGCTCACCTGTTGTCGGCAGGGACCAGGGAGCCGTTGCCGGTCTGGGCGATATCGGCACGCTGATTTCCGATGACCCGCTTTCCGTCCTGGTAAAGGCCGATGCCATAATCGACTTCACCTTGCCCGCAGCCAGCGTTGCACTGACCGGCATTGCGGCACAGGCCCGCATTGTCCACGTTATCGGCACCACCGGTTTCAGTGCCACGGATGAAGCCGCCATAGAGGCTGCATCGCGGCACGCACGCATCGTCAAGTCCGGCAATATGAGCCTTGGTGTGAACCTTCTGGCAGCGATCGTCAGACAGGTTGCCGCATCACTTGACGAGAGTTTTGATATCGAGGTCGTGGAGATGCACCATCGGCACAAGGTCGATGCGCCGTCGGGCACCGCCTTGCTGCTCGGCGATGCGGCCGCACAAGGCCGGAAGATTGATCTTGCATCCCATTGTGTACGCAGCCGTGATGGCCATACAGGTGCGCGCAAGGAAGGCGACATCGGATTTGCAACCTTGCGCGGCGGCAGTGTGGTCGGGGATCACAGCGTGATTTTTGCCGGACAGTCGGAACGCATCGAAGTGTCTCACAAGGCAGAGTCGCGGGAAATTTTCGCCAATGGCGCCATCAAGGCAGCGTTGTGGGCCCATGATCAGAAGCCCGGACTTTACTCGATGACGGATGTACTTGGCATTGAAGCCAGCAACTAACAGCAATCAAACCAGAAGGCGATACACCACATGAGCGGAACTCTTGTGCTTGTCCGGCACGGACAAAGCGAATGGAACCTGAAGAACCTGTTCACCGGCTGGGAAAACCCCGGCCTGACGGACAAGGGCGTGGAGGAAGCCCATGCGGCAGGCCGCAATCTGAAGGCCCTGGGGCTAGAGTTTGACATGGCCTTTACCAGCGTCCTCGACCGGGCCCAGCGCACGCTGACAATCATGCTCGAAGAGCTGGGTCAGACAGATCTGCCAACCACGCGTGATCAGGCCCTGAACGAACGCGACTATGGCGACCTGACAGGTCTGAACAAGGACGACGCGCGCAAGAAATGGGGCGAGGAGCAGGTGCACATCTGGCGCAGGTCCTATGACATCTCACCACCCGGCGGTGAGAGCCTGCGCGATACGCTGGCGCGCACCCTGCCCTACTACATGAAGGCAATCCAGCCACACGTCCTGGACGGCAAGACCATCATCGTTGCAGCGCACGGCAATTCCCTGCGCGCGCTGGTGATGGCGCTGGAAGGCCTGAGCCCGGAAGAAATCCTGAAACGCGAAATCGCGACGGGCGTGCCGATCATCTACAAGCTGAACGCAAATGGCACCATCGCCAGCTCACAGGTTCTGGAACACTGAGGTCGTTGTAAAGACTTTGGATCAGGCGGTGCCGAGAGCACCGGCTTCCCAGCCGAGTATCGCCTTCTTGCGGGTCAGGCCCCAGTGATAGCCGCACAGGCCGCCTGACTTGCCCAGCACGCGATGACACGGCACTACAAATGATATCGGGTTCTTGCCAACCGCGGTGCCGACGGCGCGGACCGCCTTGGACTTGCCGATGGTGTCGGCCACGTCTGAATAGGTGGTCGCGGCGCCGAGCGGGATGCGCAGCAGGGTTTCCCAGACACGCACCTCGAAATCAGTGCCGATCATGACAATGCGCAAGGGTTGATCGGGGCGCCATTCATCACGGTCGAATATGCGTTTGGCCATGGCGGCAGTTGCCTTGTCATCGCGCACATATTCAGCATTGGGCCAGCGCCTGGCCATATCCTCAAACGCAGCTGTTTCTCCACCTTCATCGGCAAATGCCAGGCCTGCCAGGCCGTGCAGGGTGGTCAGCACCACGGCGGTGCCAAATGGCGATGCATGGCAGCCCCAGGTGATGGTCAGTCCGGCGCCCTTGGCCCGGTAGACACCAGGCGGCATGCCCTCGTGGGTGACAAACAGGTCGTGCAACCGGCCGGCACCGGACAGCCCAACCTCATAGGCCGTGTCGAGCACGGTCGCTGAATCCTGCAGGAGTTGCCTGGCGCGGTCGACGGTAATGGCCTGCATGAACGATTTCGGCGTCAGGCCTGCCCAGCGCGAAAAACTGCGCTGAACTGAATCGGGACTGGCGCCGACATTGCCGGCGATTTCATCAAGCGATGGATGATCAAGCCAGTTTCCGGACACAAACTCGATGGTGCGGCGGACAAGCTCATAATCATTGGTCTGGGCAGTCTGTAACATGACGAGCGATCCTGAAGTTATTATCTCACTGTCTGAATAATAGGCCGTACGGGACCGCACAGCCACCCGTTTTACGGACCATCAATCTCAGATACGCGGCCGGCTGAGTATTTCATTCAGCGTAGCCGCCAGGGACTTCCGGTCATAAGGTGCGAGAAAACTGCCCACCTCGGTCACCATCTCGCGTGAAGTGAGAAACAGGCGGCCGATCAGTTCCCGCTCGACATCCTCCTCCAGACGCACTTTCGCCCAGGCGCGGACAAGCGTCTGGGTCTGATCGGGTTTGTCTGCCTTCATCCTGGTGATGGTCACTTCCTCATCACTGATGCAGATGTTCTCCTGGCACTCGGCATCCCGGTAGTTGCGTTTTATCGCCCACCAGATAAGCGCCACGTCGAGCCCGAAGAAACCAAACACCGGCCATGCGCCCATCAATAGAAACGCCACACCTGCAATGAAGCTGACCGCGGCAATGCACGACATCAAAATGATGAACCCCTTCCGGGACAGGGATCGATATGGATAGAGTTCAATGGTAATAGGAGCTGATTGCACTGGTGTTTCCAGGTTGAATTTAATTGAGTTACTGCATGTGTCACGAAGCGGGCGCGGTTTTGGATCAATCGAGACCTGACCGGCTCCATGCAAAACAAGGAGAGCACTTTTCAATGGCCCGGCGCAAGAAGCTCAATGCCGCAGAAATGGAGCAGATTTTCCAGCGGTTCTCCGAAAACAATCCAGACCCGCAAGGCGAACTGGAATCGGTCAACACCTTCACCTTCCTGGTGGCCGTCGTGCTGTCGGCGCAAGCCACGGACGAAGGTGTCAACAAGGCCACACGCGGCCTGTTTCAGGCTGCCGACACACCGGAAAAAATGCTGGCGCTGGGCGAGGACAAGGTGCGCGAGCTTATCCGCACCATCGGGCTTTATCGCAACAAGGCAAAGAATGTCATCGCCCTGTCACGCGATCTGGTGGAAAAGCATGGCAGCCAGGTTCCGGACAGTCGTGACGCCCTGGAGGCTTTGCCCGGTGTCGGCAGAAAAACCGCCAACGTGGTTTTGAACATCTGTTTCGGGCAACCCACCATCGCGGTCGATACCCACCTGTTCAGACTGGCGAACCGGGTTGGCCTGGCACCAGGCAAGACGGTTCTTGCCGTCGAACAGGGCCTGCTCAAGCGAGTGCCGAAAGCCTACCTGCTGCATGCCCATCACTGGCTGATCCTGCATGGACGTTACATATGCAAGGCTCGCAAGCCTGAGTGTGAAAGATGCCTGATTTCAGACCTGTGCCTGTTTCCAGGCAAGAGTATCTAAACTGTTTCTGCCACCTGTCGATCCATCGCTATCTTCTTGAAAATATGAACGAAGTAGGACGTTGAGAACAGCGGTACCAGGATATTCAGGAACGGGATCAGAGCAAGGCCGGCCGGCACCAGCCCGGCAGCCCAGACACGGCCCGAGTTGATTTTTCTAAAATTCGCGGCCTGCCTTGCCGGCATATGCCGCATGGCGACCATGGTAAAGTATTCCCGGCCCAGCAGATAGGCATTGGCAATCAGCATGATGGCCACGCCAATACCGAAAAACACGGTTGGCAGGATAAGGATGTTTACCGCCAGCACGAGCAAGCCGAATTGCAGTCCCATCAGGGCTGACGACCATGCAGACGGTGGATTGCCCATGGGTTCACCCGGATAGTGTTTCATTTCAACAATGTCAGCGGCAGTATCCAGAAACAGGCCGGCAAAGATTGCTGTCACCGGAGCCATCAGGAAGAAAAACACAACCAGCAGAACCAGGCTGGCTGCTCCGGCAATGACCTCGTCGAGCCATGGCCAGGGCAATACCAGCAATGCTGCGCTACCAATCCACAACGCCGCCAGCACGCCGATGAACACCAGCAGTGTCAGTCCGATGGCTTTCCACAGGATTGAACGGAACTCAGGCGACAGAACATCACGCATGGCCCGGAATGTTGAGGCGATCATGTAACGGCTTTCAAAATGAAACGTAGCAGTATCTGCCAAATAAGAAGATCGCATTGGCTATGCAAGTGCCGATTGCAACGCAGCACGGTAATTGTGTATGCACTGGCGAGCCAAAATTTACCCGGATCAGGAACCACCCATGCCTCAGAAAAATGTAGACGTCCTTGGAATTGGCAATGCGATTGTCGATGTGATCGCGCGCCATGACGACACATTTCTTGATGCCAACGCCCTGAAAAAGGGCTCCATGCAACTGATCGATGAAGATGGCGCTCTGGCGCTTTACGGCAAGATTGGCCCGGCCACTGAAATTTCCGGCGGCTCTGCGGCAAACACGATTGCCGGTGTCACGTCGCTGGGCGGTTCTGCCGGGTACATCGGCAAGGTTGCAACGGACCAGATCGGCGATGTGTTCGCCCATGACATTCGCGCAGCCGGGGTCACGTTTGATACACCTGCTCTCAATGGCGGGCCGCAGACGGCGCGCTGCATCGTGATTGTGACACCGGACGGGCAACGCACCATGTCCACTTATCTGGGCGCCTGCGCCATGCTGGGTCCTGACGATGTCAGCGAACAGGAGGTGGCGTCCGCCACCATCACCTACCTTGAAGGCTATCTCTGGGACCGGCCCAACGCCATGGCGGCCTTCAGGAAAGCCGCAAAACTGGCCGGTGACAACAAGCGGCAAGTGGCTCTTACCCTGTCGGATTCGTTTTGCGTGGACCGGCATCGCGACAGTTTCCTGTCCCTGATCCGCGATGGCGTGGATGTTCTGTTTGCCAACGAGGCGGAAATTCTGTCGCTGTACGAAACATCAAGCCTGCAGGACGCCATGGCAGCCGTTGCGCAGGACTGCTCGCTGACAGCGATCACGCGCTCGGAAAAAGGCAGTGCCATTGTCGCTGGAAGCACCGTGACTGAAGTAGCCGCACAACCGGTCGACGAGGTCGTGGATACCACTGGTGCCGGCGATCTCTATGCCTCGGGTTTTCTGTTCGGACATGCTCACAACAAACCGGTGGCCGAGTGTACCCGGCTCGGGCATGTGGCAGCTGCGGAAATCATCTCTCATATCGGAGCAAGACCGCAGGTGGACCTTAAGTCCCTAGTGTGAAGCGATTCTATTCTTGTCGCATTTCTTTATCGCAAAACCGGCATCCACTTTTGCGAGAAATGCTCTAAAGTTTCCGCAGGTAAACCGAATTGATCAAGTGGTCCGGCCCCTTGCGCAATATCAGGTCTGCGCGCTGCCGGGTCGGCAGAACATTTTCGCGCAGGTTTGCCAGGTTGACGGTTTCCCAGATCCGGGTGGCGGTTTCCTGGGCTTCCACATCCGACAGTTTCGAATATCTGTGGAAGTATGAACCAGGGTCCGCAAATGCGGTTTCACGGAACGAGAAGAACCGGTTGACATACCAGGTGCGCAAATCGTTTTCGTCAGCATCGATGAAGATCGAGAAATCAAAATAGTCCGACACATAGGGTATGGCCTTGCCGTCGCGCGGCGGCCGACCGGTCTGCAGTACGTTGAGGCCTTCGACAATCAGTATGTCCGGCTGGTCAATGGTGATGTGCTTGCCCGGTTCGATGTCATAGCTGAAGTGTGAATAGACCGGTGCCCGCACATTGTGATTGCCGGCCTTGATGTCGGACAGGAACTTCAACAACACCGGCAGATCATAGCTTTCGGGAAAGCCTTTCCGGTTCATCAAACCTTCACGCTCCAACACGGCATTGGGCAGCAGAAATCCATCTGTCGGCAACAGCGCAACCTTCGGGTGATTGGGCCAGCGCGCCAGCAAACCGCGCAGAATCCTGGCCGTCGTGCTTTTGCCGCCCGCCACACTGCCGGCAATGCCGATAATGTAGGGCACCTTGTGATTGTTGCCGCCGAGAAAGTTCTGGGTGACCGAAAACAGGTCCTGGCTGGCTGCAACATACAGGTTCAGCAAACGCGATAATGGCAGGTAGATGGCCACCACCTCGTCCAGGTTCACACGATCATTTACACCGCGCAGTTCCTCGACCTCGGCAGCCGTCAGGGTCAGTGGTGTATCGGCGCGGAGCTTGGCCCATTCGGTTCGCGTGAAGATGCGATACGGTGACAGCTGTGATGTGTTCTGATCCATGGGATCCATATCAACCCGGGTTGCGGGATGCCTTTTCTTCCAGACCGCTTTGCGAGAACCGGTTGCCCAGTTCGTCCATCACCTGTTCCAGCGAAACGCCCGTCGCCTTCAACAGAACAAGCAGATGATACACTACATCTGCCGCTTCCGCTGTTGTGTGATTTGCATCCCTGCCTTGCGATGCAAGTATCAGCTCGATGGCTTCCTCGCCAAATTTACGCGCGCACTTTTCCGATCCTGCCGCCAGCAAACCGGCAGTATAGGAGGTTTCCCCATCGCCCGCAGCAGTCCGGGACGCAATGATTGCCTCCAGGCGAGCCAGTGTCTGCAATTTGTCCAGCGTCTGCATTGTCATCTCCAATTCTCGCGCGACCGGTTACACCAACCGCACAGGCACACCCTGTTGTGCCATGAATTGCTTGGCTTCGGAAATCGTATGGGTTCCGAAATGGAAAATCGAGGCGGCAAGCACTGCACTGGCTTCGGCCTTTTTGATGCCGTCAACCAGATGTTGCAGAGATCCAACGCCGCCGGACGCGATAACCGGCACATTGACAGCGCGCGACACGGCCCGGGTAAGCTCGATGTCAAACCCATCTCCGGTTCCGTCCCGGTCCATTGAGGTCAGAAGTATCTCGCCTGCCCCCAATGCGACCACCTTACGGGAAAACTCGATCGCATCGATGCCGGTCGGTTCACGCCCGCCATGGGTGAAGATTTCCCAGCGCAACGGTTCATTGTCGCCACTTACCTTTTTGGCATCAACAGCAACCACGATGCATTGCGAACCGAACTTGCGGGCGGCCTCGGCCACGAATTCCGGATCCTTCACCGCCGCGGTATTGATCGACACCTTGTCGGCACCGGCCAGTAACAATTTACGAATGTCATCGGTGGTGCGAACACCGCCGCCTACCGTCAGCGGCATGAAACACTGTTCGGCAGTTTGGCGCACAACGTCGAAAATAATGCCCCGGTTTTCATGAGTTGCGGTGATGTCCAGAAAACACAGCTCATCGGCGCCGGCCGCATCATAGGCTTTTGCGATCTGCACCGGATCGCCGGCATCGCGCAGGTCCACAAAATTGACGCCCTTGACGACCCGGCCATCCTTGACGTCCAGGCAGGGAATGATGCGCGCCTTAAGCATGGCTTGCGCCTTTCAGGGTTTGCAATGCCAGGGCCGGGTCAATGCGGCCATCATACAGCGCCCGCCCGCTGATCGCGCCTTCCAGCACGGTACAGTCTTTGTGCGTCAACCGGTTGATATCGTCCATGGATGCCAGGCCACCGCTGGCAATGACCGGAATGCTCGTGGCACCCGCCAGTTCCAGCGTCGACGTGATGTTCAGGCCTGCCAGTATCCCGTCACGGTCAATATCGGTATAGATGATGGCAGCAACACCGACGTCTTCAAACTTGGATGCCAGGTCCAGCACGCTCAAGGTTGAACTTTCCGCCCAGCCTTCAACTGCAACATAACCACCTTTGGCATCAATGCCGACCGCAACACGGCCCGGAAATTCCCGGCAGGCCTGGCGCACCAGTCCGGGATCGCGAACCGCAAGCGTGCCCAGAATGACCCGGGCAATTCCCTTGTCCAGCCATCCGGCTATGGCGTCCAGATCCCGTATGCCACCGCCAAGCTGAACCGGAATGGATACCGCCTTCAAGATGGCCTCGACGGCTTCGCCATTAACGGATGTACCGGCAAAAGCGCCGTTCAGGTCCACAATATGAAGGTACTCGAACCCTTGGTCCTGAAACGTCCGTGCCTGGGCAGCAGGATCATCGGCAAAAACCGTTGCCTGGTCCATGTCGCCCAGTTTCAGGCGGACACACTGGCCATCCTTGAGGTCAATCGCAGGAAAAAGAATCATTGATCAGGTGGTCCTCAGGGTGCCCAGGTCAGAAAATTCGAAATGAAAGCCAGTCCAAGTGTCTGGCTTTTTTCAGGATGGAACTGCGTTCCCGCCATATTAGCGCTGGCAACGATCGCGGTAATGGGCTCGCCGTACTGTGCTGTTGCAACAACATCTGCCTGATTGCGTGCGCGCAAGTGATAGGAATGCACGAAATACGCATGCTGACCATCGGCACCGGTTTCGATGCCGTCCAACAGCGCGTGCGGTCGCGTAACGTCCAGCGTGTTCCAGCCCATGTGTGGAATCTTGAGATCACTATCACCGACATCGATCCGGTCCACTTCACCTTCGATCCATCCAAAGCCCGGTGTTACCGTATGTTCAAGACCGCGCGTGGCCATCAACTGCATGCCGACACAAATCCCCAGAAACGGCCTGGCTCTCGCCGTGCAGTGTTCCTCAATGGCCTGCCACATACCGTCGATGGCGTGAATGCCGTCGTGGCAGTCGCGATAGGCGCCGACACCCGGCAGCACTACCCTGTCGGCACTTGCCACTTGCTCCGGTGTGTCAACGAGCTCAATGCTGGTGGCGCTGTCCAACGCAGATGCAGCCCGCTCAAATGACTTCTGGGCCGAACGCAGATTACCTGAGCCGTAATCAATGATAGCAACCCGCATGCCTCATCTATCCGTTCTGATCTGAAAGCCGTGCGGCGAAAAACCGGTATGAGGCTTCTTCGCCATTGTCCGCGACAATGTCGGCAACCTCGTCGAAGCCGCGTTTGGCAAGTGCCCGGCGCCGGTAATTATTGCCTTCAAGACCGAAAAACAGATTGGCCAGGAGACCCATGGCACCGGCCAAATTATCCGGCCAGGAAAACAGGTAACCGGCCGCAATTGTCAGCGCCACGATGCCCAGATAACCGACAAGCGGCAACCACAGGCGATACCACAGCATCCAGAAAACCGGAATGAAGAATGCCGGCCAGGAAAACCCGTCCTTGACGAATACAACACCCTTGCCGTTGTCGATCTGATCCGGCGCGAGCGCGTCGGGTTTACTGTGAACAGTATAGGTCAGCATGACATCATCCTTCTCTGCCAAGCGTTCCCTTGGTCGACGGGACAGCGTCCGGCATACGCGGGTCGATTTCGAGGCAATCACGCAGCGCGCGCGCTACAGCCTTGAAGCAGCTTTCCGCAATGTGGTGATTGTTGATACCATACAGGGTTTCAACATGCAGGGTCATACCGGCGTTTTGCGCAAAGGCCTGAAAGAACTCGCGGAACAACTCGGTATCCATCTCGCCGATCTTGTCGGCACTGAACTCGCTGCGCCATACCAGAAACGGCCTGCCGGACACATCGATACTGGCGCGCGACAGTGCCTCGTCCATTGCCAGGTAGGCGTGGCCATACCGGCGTATACCGCGGCGGTCACCCAAGGCCGTCGATATCGCCTGACCCAGCGCAATACCGGTATCCTCGGTGGTGTGATGCATGTCGATATGCAAGTCACCGGCGGTTTTGATGGTCATGTCGATAAGCGAGTGGCGCGACAACTGATCAAGCATGTGATCCAGAAACCCGATGCCGGTCGCAATCGTGCGTTTACCGGTTCCGTCAAGGTTAACCTCAACGGTGACATCGGTCTCGTTGGTCTTGCGTGTTATACTGGCTGTTCGCATGGTTAACTTCCATCGTGGTGCGCCTTCGGGGCAGACTTTTAGCAGGCTGCGACGGGGACGCAAGGCCCCAACCATGGCTTGATTAACCAGGCAGGGTCTTTTATTGGCCGTAGGCAGTTCCCAAATAACCATCACAGATACAACTGAGAGTTGATTTATGACACATAATACGGATGCCAGTCTCTGGCATGGCACGACAATCGTCACCGTCCGCAAAGGCGACTGCGTGGTGGTTGCGGGCGATGGCCAGGTCAGCCTGTCCAATACGGTGA
Organism: Anderseniella sp.; assembly: GCA_013041995.1. GTDB lineage: Bacteria > Pseudomonadota > Alphaproteobacteria > Rhizobiales > Aestuariivirgaceae > Anderseniella. The sequence goes on from JABDRA010000153.1 coordinate 15,053, forward strand.
TCAAATCGAACGCCCGCAAGGTGCGGCCACTGGGCAAGGGAGACGTCATTGCCGGGTTTGCCGGTGCAACCGCCGATGCCATGACGCTGTTCGAACGCCTTGAAGCCAAGCTAGAACAATATCCCAACCAGTTGACCCGTGCCTGCGTGGAACTGGCCAAGGACTGGCGCACCGACAGGTATCTGCGCCGACTGGAGGCCATGATGATCGTGGCTGATCGGGAAACCAGCCTGGTGCTCACCGGTACCGGCGACGTGCTTGAACCGGAAAACGGCATCATCGCCATCGGGTCCGGTGGCAATTATGCGCTTGCTGCAGCACGCGCCCTTGCCGACAGCGACATGGACGCGGAACAAATCGCCAGGCGCGCCATGAAAATAGCCGCTGATATCTGTGTTTTCACCAATGAGAATGTGACGGTCGAGAAACTCGACAAAGCCAAGTAGGACACTTCACCACCATGACTGACTTCTCTCCACGCGAGATCGTATCGGAGCTTGACCGCCATATTGTCGGTCAGCAGGACGCAAAGCGCATGGTTGCCATTGCCCTGCGCAATCGCTGGCGCCGCAAGCAACTGGATGCCGACCTGCGCGACGAAGTGATGCCGAAGAATATACTGATGATCGGCCCCACCGGTGTCGGCAAGACCGAAATCGCAAGGCGCCTGGCGAAACTTGCCAACGCACCGTTCATCAAGGTGGAAGCCACCAAGTTCACCGAAGTGGGCTATGTCGGCCGGGACGTTGAGCAGATTGTCCGTGATCTTGTTGAAGTCGGCATCGGCCTTGCCCGTGAAACGCGCCGCAAGGACGTTGAGGCCAATGCCCAGGCCAATGCTGAAAACCGGGTGCTGGACGCCCTGGTGGGACCGAATGCCTCGAAGGGCACGCGGGACAGTTTCAGGGTAAAACTGCGCAGTGGTGAGCTCGACGACAAGGAAATCGAGATCGAGGTCGTCGACAACAGTTCAGGTATGCCGACAATGGATATTCCGGGCATGCCGGGCTCATCCGTCGGCATGGTCAACCTGTCCGACATGCTGGGCAAGGCCATGGGCGGGCGTACAAAAACCCGGCGTATCACCGTGCGCGAGAGCCACGACCTCCTGATGCCGGAAGAATCCGACAAGCTGATCGATCAGGAACAGATCGTCAGCGAGGCAATCGAGGCTGCCGAGAACAATGGCATCGTGTTCCTGGACGAGATCGACAAGGTCACGGCCAGGGCTGACCGACAGGGCGCGGATGTAAGCCGCGAAGGCGTGCAGCGTGACCTGTTGCCGCTTATTGAAGGCACGACCGTCAGCACCAAACACGGGCCGGTCAAAACCGACCATATCCTGTTCATCGCCTCAGGCGCGTTTCATGTTGCCAAACCGTCCGACCTGTTGCCGGAACTGCAGGGGCGACTGCCAATCCGGGTGGAACTGAAAGCGCTTACCCGTGATGATTTCGTGCGCATTCTGGTGGAGCCCGAGGCCAGCCTGGTGAAGCAGTACATTGCACTGATGGCCACCGAGGGCCTGACCCTGGAGGTTACCGACGACGGGGTCGAGGCCCTGGCGGACATCGCAGCGGAAGTGAACTCATCGGTTGAGAATATCGGCGCACGCCGCCTGCAGACCATTATGGAACGGGTGCTGGAGGAGATCAGCTTTACCGCCACCGACCGGGGTGGAGAAACCGTCGTTCTTGATCGCGCCTTTGTCGAAAAGAATATCGGCGATCTGGCCCGTGATACGGACTTGTCGAAGTTTATTCTTTAACCTTTTCGTCTACAGGATCCGACTGATCAAGCAACTGCAGATGCTCTCGCAGGTCTGCTTCACTCAGCCGCGAGATGCTGCCTGCCAGACGGTTGGCAAGTTCGGTTGCCCTGGGCGACAGGCCGGACGTGTCAATGACGGCGCGAGGGTGTGACAGGCGTGCCAGTTCGGCGATATCTTCGGCCTCATCCCAGATCACGTTGAAATAGGCGATGATGCGCTGAACCAGATACCAGCTCGGCAGTCCACGCTTGCCGTTTTCCAGGGCCGACAAATACGGTGCGCTGACACCGATGGCCTTGGCCATTTGTTTCATGGTCACGCCCCGGTCCTTTCGCAAGGCGCGGATTTTTTCTCCGAACGGCGTCATGGCCGGTCAGCCTTTCGCTTCAGGCGGACATAAAAAGCGCCGCCTCCGCCATGGCGCGGGTGAGCAGGTTGAAATCCGACTATGCTGGATGAAAATTCCCGCTGCGCCATCCAACGCGGAAACTCGGCCCGCAACCGCCCCTGGCGTTCCGGGGCCTGAAACACATCTGTCGAATGCAGCGTGTGTCTTGTGAACGGAGAGGCACCCTTGCCGGTGATAACCAGTACATTGCGAAACCCCTGTTCACGCGATGATTGCAGGAATCCCAGCAGTGACATGCGAGCGCGTTCCACGGAGTGTCCGTGCAGATCCAGCCGTGCTTCAATATCAACATTGCCACGCGACAGTTTCTGTTTATGCCGCCTGTCCAGATTGTTGTGCGGTTGTGGTTGAATGGCGTGGCGCACAATGGCGCGAGCAGCCTTGCGAACCGGGTCGGCTGGCCTGGGCACACTCTTAACGTTGCGCTCGTGGTCTGAAACCGGTCGCGCCGGCCTGATTTCAGCGGCCGGTTTTACATAGGGAAGCCTGTTAAGCGGTTTGACGGTCCGGGTTACCTGTTCCCAGACCTCGTGATCATCGTCTTTCAACTGTCCGGCGCGAGAGCCGTGTTTGGTCCTGCCGGAAGTTTTCATCTGCCGTGTTTCCGCAGCAGCCGGGTTGCCAGCGCCCGTGGCACGAGGGCTGTCAGAAATCCGGCCTGATCCATGGCACCGGCATCACGGCCGGCCTGCTGCCCGGTTCCCATGAACACGTCACCGCGGGACGGGCCCCTAATGGCTGAACCGGTATCCTGGGCGACCATCAAGCGGTTGAATGGTTCAAGACTGCCGTCGGCAAAAACCGTCGTGGACACCCACAACGGGACGCCAAGGGCCCAATAGCGCCGGTCAACCGCCAGGGAGCGCAGTGTTGTCAGCGGCAGGTTCTGAGCGCCAACCGGCCCGGTTTCAGCGCCGTGGTTGTTCAACTCCCGGAAGAACACATAGGATTTGTTTTCCCACATGACGTGGCGAGCCTGGTTCGGATTATTCTTCAGCCAGGCCCGCAATGCCTGCATGGACATGCCCTCACGGGTCATTTCATTGCGGTCAATCAGAACCTTGCCGATCGACGTGTAGGGCAAGCCGGTTTTTGCTGCATAGCCCAGACGCACATTGCCGCCTTCGCGCAACCGCACCCGGCCGGAACCCTGTATCTGCATGAAGAACAAATCTGTCCAGGATCTGAGGTATAAAAGCTCAAGGTTTCTGGATAACAGCTGGCCCTGTTCGATCTGCTGCCGGGTGAAGTAGGGCCACGCCGTGCCATCGGCAATCCGGCCATACCCGACACCCAGCCTGGCCGCAGCAGATTTGGACAGCTTGACCAGATCATCCGGCCGCCTGAGAACCGGAACGCTGAACTCACCGCCCTTGAGCCTGCTGCCTTCGACTTCCGGTTCAAAATAACCGGTAAACTGACCGTCAACACCGGTGACGGTCAGGGCGACCAGGTGGTCTTCAAAAAACCTTCGGGCCGTGACCGGCGAGACATCTGCTCGCCTCGCCTGCTCACACACCGTCAGCCAGTCCCGGCGGGTGCCGGATAACAGGGCCTTGCGGGAAAACCCGACGCCGCTGGTCGTCAGTTCATCGCAAGCGCGCACAAATACCCGCAAAGCAGCGCTGTGATCGTCGCGTTGCCAGCCGGGCAGGTTGCTGAATGACACTTGTTCAAGCCGCAATGCCAGCGCCGGCTGTGCTGTCGACATGGCGGTCATGACGGCCAACAGGGCAATAATGAGCTGTTTGCAGCGGATTGCGGCATGCATCCTTGTTCTCAGTCAGCCTCGGTGGCGACCAGGCGCCAGTTTGGATCGCGTGAATTGACCGGACGTTCAAAGGTCCACACGTCGGTGATTTCCTGGATTTCAGACGGATCGCCATCAATCACCCTGCCCTCTTCATCCAGGGTTGCGGTAATCAGGTCGCTGACAAACTTGATGCTGACCTGGGCATCGCCACCTGCAATGCTGATTTTGCTGATATCGGCCTTGTTGATACCGACAAACTTCGACTCCAGCGTGTGCTGCAATTTCTTGCGCTCATCGATCGCGGCTGCAAATCCGTCATAAACCTCCCTCGACAACAAGGGTTTCAAAGCCTGCTTGTCACCTTCGGCAAATGCGTTGACGATCATTTCGTAGGCCATGCGCGCGCCGCCAAGAAACTCACCTGGCGAGAAGTCATTATCGGCCTTGACCAGGTTCTCGATACCTTTCGCAACAGCCGAGCCCTTCTTGGCAAAGCCCTGCCAGACAGGTTTGCGCTCGTCTTCATCCTCATCATCGTCATCGGACTCGGGTGAATTGACGGGTGCAGGCTTGTTTCGGCCAGGTAATGGCACCACATTATCGGAGGACGAGGTTTGCGCATCATCGTTTTCACCAGCAAACGGGTCGAACGGCTTTTCACTGCCGGTTCGCGTTCCAAGCACAGCGCGCAGCCGGAAGAAGATGATCACAGCCACTGCGAGAATAATAATATTGAAAGGGTCAAAGACCTGATTCATAGCGTTTGCCAGTTCCTGTCGTTGGTTTGTGTGCCGGCGGCAATGACGCCTGCAAATGGTTTACATACTGTTATATAAGTACTGATTGTACAAAGGTACAATGCTGCGGCATTGTGATCATGCCTGACAGCTCATCAAGTACGGAAATTTGCCAACCATATCGATCAAGTGTGATTACCAATGCGATTTTTTCTGTTTCTAGCCTTTGTTGTCGTCCCGATTGTGGAGATCGGCCTGTTTTTGCAGGTTGGTTCGTATATTGGCGTGCCCGCCACGTTAGGACTTATCATACTGACAGCCATCGCCGGCACCATGCTTGTACGCAGTCAGGGCATAGATGTAATTCGTAAAGTTCAGAATTCCGCAAATCGCGGAGAAATGCCCGTGGCCGCGTTGGTCCAGGGTCTTTTTGTTTTGATAGCAGGCATCCTTTTGCTCACACCCGGTTTTGCCACCGACACGTTAGGGTTTGCCCTGTTGATACCACCGGTGCGTGAGGTGCTTGCAGCAAAAATATGGAAATTTATTGAACCCAACGTTGTCACATCGACCCAGTGGTCATCAACACATACCACCGGCAACCGGAACCGGCCAGGTGGCACGGTTATTGACGTTGAAGCAGTCGAGATTGACGAGACAGCCAAAAATGGCGCAGAAAAACCGGGCAATACGCAACGTCATCAATAATGCCGGTGACAATGGCAGCATCGAGCTTCCGGCGGGCAGCATGATAACTTGCACGAATGCAGATGCCGTGATAGCCACGCGTTCTGTAAACAAATTCGACTTTATGACCTGAAGGGCAGATTGAACATGGCAAAAGCGGCGAAGAAGGCTAGCAAGAAAGCAGAACCAGCAGCACAAGCAGCATTACCGGAAGGTTCCGGCAGCAACGGGTCTACGCAAGGCGCTGCGCCATCGATGAAAATTCTCGGTCAGTATGTGAAGGACCTGTCGTTTGAAAACCCTGACGCGCCGCGGTCGCTGGCCGGTCAGGAAGGCCAGCCGGAGATCAACATTTCTGTAAATGTAAACGCCAAGCCTCTTGCCGAAACAGACTTTGAAGTCGAACTGCATCTCGATGCGAAAGCTATGAACAAGGACAAGGTGGTTTTTGCCACGGAGCTGCTTTATGCAGGCATTTTCCGGCTGGAAAACATCCCACAGGATGCGCTGCACGCGATTGTTCTGGTGGAATGTCCGCGCATGATATTCCCGTTTGCCAGACAGATTGTGGCTGATGTAACCCGCAATGGCGGTTTTCCGCCGCTGATGCTTGATCCAATCGACTTCGCAGCCATGTATCAGCAACGGATCGCCGCCGAAGCTGCAACTGCTGATGCATAGTGCTGACGGGCTGGATACAGCGGGATAGGGCACGGTTTTGAGCCCATCAAAACCCGGATTGCTCCGTGGCTTTTTGAGGCATTTCCTGTTCGTAAAGCTGGTACTGACCTTTGCGAGGAAAGTTATAGAAAGTCAAAGGCTGGTTATTTCAGCGGGGTCTTTCAGAACTGAAAATCTATCAATAACCCAGCGCCATGTTCCATCTGGCTGACGACGTGCTACTTCAGCAGTAATGCTCCCATCAGGGAGGTGGGTAGAAGTAAGAGCTAGATCGCCACTTACGACTGCTGCGCTCTGTTTTCCTCGAGGAAATCTTATACCGTCCGCAATGAACTTGGCAAAGACACGGCTACCGTCGTTCTTTCCATGGAGCAACGCAAAGATACTCCGCCGAATTTGCGTGCTGACTTTGTGGGTTTGACCGGAACGAAATGAGTTTTTGTCCAGACAGCAGCTGATGAACGCTAAGAGTTATGTCCTAAGGTCAACTTACGTGTTATTGTTGACGCAGCGGAATAGATGACTCAGCGACAACCCAACTGAGGGCACCGTAGCCGCGTGGGACGGTAACTCACGTTGAAAGGTCATCATCATGTCTACTCTAGGTACCCCTAAGCCTGACTGTCAGGCTCGTGAACGCAGTGCATCGGAGCGCCGCGGCGCTCTTGGAAATCTTGCTTCAGGCCGTGGTGACGGCGTGACCATGGCGAATGGAGAAGAAACAGCCTATGGCGGCTTTTCGCTCAACTACACTAAGGCTTTGCCACACGATGCAAACGGCAATGTCCACGCGCCAAGCTATCAGGCTATGGTTTCAGCGTTGACGATGAATGATGGCGGGGCGCTCGAGTCACTACCAGTCGGCAGCAATCGGTCAGCCCCATCGGCATCAGCTGCCACCGACATCAATCCTCGCCAATACACAACTATCCAGGGCGAGAGCAATCCGCGCGGTTATCGCAAGTTGACCAGTCCACTGACCGGCCACGCTTACGACACTGAAGGCGCGGATGCTGGATCGCTCGGGATTAGCGCTGTACCGCTGATCAAATCTGATGAGTTCGCCGCCGAAATGTCTGAACTTTATGGAATGGCACTGCTGCGCGACATGCCGTTTACTGACATCGCCGATGGTGTCGGGGCGGCAGCTCAGGTAACGACCGAACTCAGCGGGATGCCGTTCTTCCAGACAGACTACCCGACGAACGACATGGCGACGCGGCGACGCTACAACACACGCGGGACCATTACGAATAACGCTGATCTGTTCAGGGGATCCACCAATGGTTCAAAGATCGGCCACTGGATGTCGCAATACTTGCTTGTCGGCAGCGATACGCGTTCAAAGGACGTTCAGGGCAACAGCCCCAGCCAAAACCCCTCGTATCGCGGTATAAATGCCGATGTGCGCCATGCGCACGGTTTCATTTATATGGGTACGCAAGTCATCGATCAGAGATGCACCGTAGCAAAGCCCGGGGCCGACTATCTGACTACATGGGCGTCTTGGCTGGATGCGCAAAACGGGGTCGACTTCAATAACCTCGACACCTTCAACCGCCGCCGCAGGTACCTTACTACCCCGCGCGATATCGCGACTTATGTACACTTTGATGCGCTTTATCAGGCTTATCATGTGGCCTGTTTGCTGATGTTGCACCCAGTGCATCCGATCACCGGGGCCCGCGGCTTCCAGTTTGACCGCGGGATGCCCGAATCGCGAAGCCGAACACGGTCGGCGTTCGCGTCGTTCGGCGGGCCACACATCCTGACGCTTGTCACCGAAGTAGCCACTCGGGCCCTTAAGGCGGTCTGGCGCCAGAAATGGATGCATCATCGTCGCCTACGCCCGGAAGTCGCAGCCGCACTTATCACGCTTCATGCCAATGCGCCGATGCGGATCACGGACACTGAGCTTCGCGACGCGATTGGAACGCTGGCCGCCAAAATTCCCCAACCACTGCTAGCCCAGATCGCGACGCACAACCAGGGCCAAACCAACAATGACAAGATCCTGGACAGCGTCTCGACTGGCCTACCCAGTATTGCCGCCAACAAGAACTTCCTGCTGCCAATGGCGTTTCCCGAAGGATCGCCTACTCATCCTGCCTACGGCGCCGGCCACGCCACTGTAGCCGGAGCATGCGTTACGGCACTTAAGGCATTCTTTGAGATGTTCGACGATAGCGGCAAGGAACTCATGTGGCCCTTGCAGCTCTATGTTCCTGATTGGCAGCAGGGCACAGGCGCGAGCGGTAATGAGGAAGAAGGAGGCGAACTGGTGCCTCTAGCTGATGGTGATATTTACGTCCCGGATGCTATCGCCGCCAATCCGTCTGCATCGCAACGCCGTGAACTCGTGACCATCCAAGGTGAACTTAACAAGCTCGCAATGAACATTTCCAACGCCCGCAACATCGCGGGTGTTCACTATTACACTGACTATTATGAATCCATCCGACTAGGGGAACGCATTGCAGTGTCCATCCTGGAAGAGCACCTGTCACTCTATGAAGAGCCAGTCTCAATGAGCTTTACCAGCTATGATGGTGAGCAAATCCGGATCGCGTCAAACGGAGGAACGTCACGCGTCATCGTTGACGGATCGACCAGTGCCGACTGGTACGACCGCTACGCAAGCTGAACTTGACTCCAGTCCTCCGTCCGGGCCCGTCGTGAAAACGGCGGGCCTTGACTGCATTGACCATAGTATCGACCGCTACAGCATGTTCAATAGGCGACAGCGCTCAGCGAACATGGCTTCAGCACCTTTTCATGATTGATGGCCGGCCTGCCATGTACGATTTGCGCTTGAAAGCCTACACTGTTGGCACAGTTTGCAATGCCCGCTCTTCGGACCTTCGCTCCTTTAGGAATTTAAAGGCTCCGACCCTAATTGCTGCCGGCACTTCGCCACAACGCCTTTTCGCCCAGGCCGGCAATCATCTGGTCGTGGGCATCGATTTCTGCCTGGCTTAACCGGCCGGGCAGCGGTGCCGGGCGGGCACTTATCTGGATCTGTCCGACTTCGACTGTCTTTTCGACCTGATTGCTATCACTTGTCAGGCCCAACACGGTCTGGCGGCCGCCGATCAGTTCCATATAGACATCGGCCAGCAGTTCCGAATCCAGCAATGCGCCGTGCTTGTCGCGCTTCGAATTGTCGATACTGTAGCGCCGGCACAGGGCATCAAGACTGTTCGGGCCCATCGGATAGCGTTTTCGGGCAAGGGCGAGCGTATCGATCACCCGGTCCATTGAAAGCTGTTCGATGTCGATCCAGGAAAATTCGGCATTGAGGAATTTCATGTCAAACGGTGCATTGTGAATGATCAAAATGCCGTCATCGATGAATTTGAGAAAATCCTGCGCTATGTCCGCAAAGACCGGTTTGGACCCGAGAAATTCCTCTGACAGTCCATGCACATTAAAAGCCTCTTCAGGCATGTCACGCTGCGGATTGATGTACTGGTGATAGACAGTGCCGGTCGGGATATGATTGAGAAGTTCGACGGCTCCAATCTCCACGATGCGATGACCGGTAAACGGATCAAGGCCTGTGGTTTCGGTATCCATCACGATTTCACGCATGTCCAAGATCCCCGGCAAGTGACTGAAGCTCGCTTACAATAGCAAGAACCTGTGCCTGTGTGTCAGCTATCGGTACAGCTGTGGAAATCACATGACTGGCTGCAGCGCGTTTTTCCTCGTCAGGGATCTGCCTTGCCAGTATGGCTTCAAACTTTTCTTCGCTCATGCCGGGCCTGGCCAATGCGCGCGCGCGCTGGACTTCATAGGGCGCTGAAACCACCAATACCGCATCAAATTCTGCCGCGCGCCCGGTTTCAAACAACAAGGGTATGTCGAACACCGCGATACTGCTGTCAGACGATTTTACCGAGTCCAGGAACGCTGCCTGCTCGCGGCGGACCAGCGGGTGGACAATCGCTTCCAGTTTTTTCATCGCTTGTGTATCGTTCAGCACCTGCTTTGAAAGTGCCGCGCGATCAATTTCACCATTCTTGACAACTGTCGGAAACAGCCGGCCCACGGGCTCGACCGCCTTGCCATTTTTGGCATAGAGCTGATGCACGACGGCATCGGCATCAAAAACCGCAACGCCTGCTTCACGCAACATCGCCGCAACTGTCGATTTACCCATGGCGATGGATCCGGTAAGCGCTGCCTTTAGAACAGATCCATCAGCCATGAGACAGCAAGTCCTGTTCAACCAGTGCGCGCAATTCATCCGTGACCTGCGGCTCGATGCCAAACCACAACTTAAATCCCGGTACGGCCTGGTGCAACAACATGCCAAGACCATCAACAACCGGGCGCCCGAGACTGCGGGCCTGGGCCAGCAACTCGGTTTCCAGCGGCGCGTAGACAATGTCACTGATAATGCAATCCGGTCTGGTATTTTCAAGCGGCAATACCAGAGGTTGCCGTCCAACCATGCCGAGCGAAGTCGTGTTGACAAGCAAATCCACCTGCCCGCTCATCGACTGCACATCATCCCATGCCAATGGCTTGATTATATCTGCTTGAAGTCCGGCGATTTCGCGAGCCTTTGCCAATGTTCGATTGGCGATATAAATCACTGAGCAATCACTTTGTACCAGCGCATCAGCGATACTCCGGGCAGCTCCACCGGCACCCAGGACAAGCACTCTGGCATTTTTCAGCGACAAGTCCGGATGGGTGTTTTTCAGGTGACTGATGTATCCGGCTCCATCGGTCGAAGTTCCTCTGAGCTGACCGTTGCGGCGGTAGATCGTGTTCACACTGCCAATAGCAGAAGCGGCATCGTCAATGGCATCAAGATATTGAATGACGGTTTGCTTGTACGGGGTCGTGACATTGCAGCCGGCTGATTTTCCATCGCGGATGGAGGACAGGAAGGCGGGCAGTTTTTCTACCGGCAAGTCGCAGATGCCGTACTCGGAGTCGACTCCATACTTGCTGATCCAGTGATTGTGGATGAGCGGTGAGCGGGAATAGGTAATGCTGTACCCCAAAATGCAGACGCCGTTGTTTGTATTCACATTCATTGCAAGTTGCTCTGGCTTTTGAGAAATTTAACAAGTGGGGTTAGCGGCATACCCATTATGGTGAAATGAGAACCCTGGATATCTTCAAACAACCGAATGCCTTTGCTCTCAATCTGATAACAACCGACAGACCCCAGAATTGATGTCCCGGTATCGGCCAGATATCTGTCTATTTCCTTGGCAGTGAGTCGAAACATAGTCATGGCAGCAGTTTCTGAGGCTTGGAATACCGGTTGATTTGCCTGCCAGCAGGCAACAGCTGACATCAGAATATGTGTTTTTCCCTGCAGTTCGGCAAGCTGGTGTGCGGCCTGGGACAGGTCGTTCACCTTCGTGAAAACTTTCCCGTCGCAAATCAACACCTGGTCTGATCCGATCACCAGATCAACAGGGTAATCAGTACTCACCGCCTTCGCTTTGGCATTCGCCAGCACAAGTGCCAGGTCATCGGCAGGCAAGCCGGCATCTAGATGCGCGGCTTTCAAGGCACGCTCATTGATATTGGCCACGGTTGCTTCAAACCGGTAACCTGCATTGCCCAGCATTTGCCGGCGTGCTGCACTATTTGATGCAAGGATCAGTTTCATTGATCTTGGACCCGGACCCTCGTTCACGCGGATTTGGCATTCGGATCTGCCATGAGATTGATCACAGCAGCAGCGGTCTCTTCGATGGACCGGCGCGTTACATCAATAATCGGCCAGTTGTTTGCGCTGCATAATTTCCGCATTGCCAACAGCTCTTCTGTAATCGCCTTGCGATCCACATAGGATGTATCGCGGCCCTCGTTCAGCGTCAGCAGCCGATGCCGGCGAATTTGCGAAATACGATCGGCACTGGCAATCAACCCGACAATCAGCGGATGTTGCAGCTTGCTCAATCCAGGCGGCGTCGGGATGCCCGGCACAAGCGGTATGTTCGCTGTCTTGATGCCGCGATTAGCCAGATAGATACTGGTTGGCGTTTTGGACGACCGGCTTACGCCCAGCAAAACCACATCGGCCGATTCCAGATCCTGCGTCAACTGGCCGTCATCATGAGCCATGGTATAGTTCAGTGCATCGATCCTCTGGAAATATTCGGCATTGAGAACGTGCTGCCCGCCAATATGGGGTTTGGATTTTGCATTCAGGTAAGTGGCAAGGCTGGCAATCACCGGGTCAAGAATTGAAATGCACGGAATAGACAAGGCTTCACAGCGCTGTTCTATGTCTTCTTTCAGCTTGGCATCTGCAATCGTGTACAGCACGATGCCGGGTTGTTTTTCCACTTCGCCGATCATCCGGTCGAGCTGCTTGGATGTCCGGACCAGAGTGTAGATATGTTCAATAGGCTGATAGCCCGGATAATACGCTGTCGCCGCCCTGGCGACGGTGTTGAGGGTTTCACCGGTCGCGTCAGAAACCATATGCATATGGAAATATTGTTTGGCTGTGGTTTTCATAAGCCGGGCATAGCGTGTTTATGAATTGTGGAAAAGAGCAAGCTGAATTCCTTATCGGTTTCTTTGATGCACATGCAGCATGTCTTGTTCAAGGTATGGCGCGCGATGGAAAGAATCTTCAGCTGTTGATAATTGCGGGGATTGTCCCTAAGCATTGGGAATTATAGCGACCTGATTGTGGATTTCTTTTTCTTTTTGACTGTTTTTATCAATTATATCAATAGGTTATGATAGCTGATAAGTCTGGAAAAGTTTGGATGAATTACGGGGATAAAATTACATCTGATTAAGCACTGTTGAAGAGAATTCATTTTTGCTATCCACAGCACAACAACATCAACACCTAAAGATATAGATTGTTTGAAAGAAGGATAAACAGATTGAGCAAGCCCTTACTGGATACCCTTACTGGTTTGTCTCCATCCCGCCGCCCTATCTGGCTTATGAGACAGGCAGGACGCTATCTGCCGGAATATCGGGAAGTCAGGAAAACGGCAGGCGGGTTCCTGAATCTTTGTTATACACCGGAGCTTGCCTGTGAAGTCACTTTGCAACCGCTGCGCCGTTATGATCTGGATGCAGCTATCCTGTTTGCCGATATCCTGTTGATCCCCCAGGCAATGGGATGTGATCTGGACTTTCGTGAAGGTGAAGGACCTGTCCTGAGAAAGATCGGCTCTGTGTCGGATGTCGCTCAACTGGTGAGCGGTATTGACGATCTCAACAAAACACTGTCACCGGTTTACGATGCGGTTTCTGCGATCAAGGCAAATCTTGATGATGACAAGACACTGATCGGATTTTGTGGCGCGCCCTGGACCGTGGCAACTTATATGATTGAAGGCGGTACATCAGTTGAACGTGCTGCGTCGCGGCTGGCAGCTTTTGCAGATGAGGCCTGGTTGAACGAGCTGATCGACAAGCTGGTCGTTTCCTCCATTGAATATCTGTCATGCCAGGTTGAGGCCGGTGCCGAGGTTCTGCAGATATTTGATACCTGGTCGGGAGATTTGAGCGGTGATTTGCTGAAGCGGTACTGCTTCGCACCGATTGCGGCGATCCGGTCGGAACTGAAGAAGCGTTACCCGCATGTCCCGGTTATTGGTTTCGCCCGTGGTGTCGGGGTTTCGCAAACTGATTTTGTCGCGGCAAGTGGTGTTGACGGGGTCAGCATTGAATGGCCGGTTAATACAAAGTGGGCCAGGGACAACCTGATCGAGCATTGCGTGGTACAGGGCAATCTTGATCCCCTGTCACTGATCGGTGGCGGGGCCGGCATGCTGAATGCGACGAGACTGATTTTGGAAGACCTGCCGATGGACAGGCATATCTTCAATCTTGGTCACGGGATCCGAAAGGAAACGCCGCCTGAGCATGTCAGTGACCTTGTTTCGTTTATTCGTGAATTTGACGGTGCGGGCAAGCGATGACCTATGAATGGGTCAAGGTTGTACACTTGCTGGCTGTCATTTCCTGGATGGCGGGTCTGCTGTATCTGCCACGGCTGATGGTTTATCATGCCGATGCGGACACCGGCGGCGAGTTGTCCGAGACACTGAAGATCATGGAGCGTCGGCTGCTGAAAGCCATCATGACGCCAGCGATGATTGTGAGCTGGATTTTTGGCATCTGGCTTGGTGCGTTTCAGGGGCTGTGGAGCGAACTGCCGGTGTGGTTTGTGTTGAAAATCGTCATGGTGGTTGCAATGTCGGTGGCGCACTTCTGGCTGGCTGGTCAGGTCAAAATATTTGCCGCAGACAAGAACCTCAGGGCGGCCAAGATATTTCGCATTGCCAACGAAGTACCGACAGTGCTGATGATCGGTATTATCTGCGTGGTGGTCGTCAAACCGTTTCTGTAAAGCCGTTGTAATGTTTTTTGCTGTTTTCTAAAGTGACCGAAGCTGTTATATGTGAAGCGGTACGGCAACGCTTTTACAGACTGCCGACGCCTCCCCTATCTGGTAATCACTCAATCCGACATGTGAGCTGAGCGCCAATTTTCCTGATCACACATATGGGTCGATAACCGATGACCAATCTTGACGAACTCGAGCAGATCAAACTTTTTGATCTTAAGCAGAAATCTCCAGCTGAGCTGTTAAGCGCGGCGGAGGAGCTTGAAGTTGAAAACGCCAGTGTGCTGCGCAAGCAGGAACTGATGTTCACGATCCTGAAAAGCCTGGCTGCTCGTGATGTCAACATCATTGGGGAAGGCGTTGTTGAAGTCATGCCCGACGGCTTTGGTTTCCTGCGCTCGCCTGATGCCAATTATCTTGCCGGCCCGGATGATATTTATGTCAGTCCCAGCCAGATCCGCAAATTCGCACTGAAGACCGGTGATACAGTTGAAGGCGACATTCGCAGCCCAAAAGATGGTGAGCGGTACTTCGCACTGTTGAAGGTCAACTCGGTCAATTTCCAGGAGCCGGAAAAGGTTCGCCACAAAATCCATTTTGACAACCTGACGCCGCTGTACCCGGACGAGCGACTGTTCATGGAAGTGAATGATCCGACAAAGAAGGATTACTCAAGCCGTGTCATCGATCTGGTGGCACCATTCGGTAAAGGCCAGCGCGCCTTGATCGTGGCGCCGCCACGGACAGGTAAAACCGTTCTGTTGCAGAACATCGCCCAGTCGGTGGCGACCAATCATCCCGAGTGTTATCTGATTGTGCTGCTGATCGATGAACGCCCGGAAGAAGTGACCGACATGCGCCGTTCGGTGAAAGGCGAAGTTGTGAGTTCCACGTTTGATGAACCGGCCAGCCGCCACGTACAGGTCGCCGAAATGGTGATTGAAAAGGCAAAGCGCCTAGTTGAACACGGTCGTGATGTGGTGATTTTGCTGGACTCAATTACCCGGCTTGGACGCGCCTACAATACCGTTGTGCCGTCGTCAGGCAAGGTTCTCACCGGTGGTGTCGATGCCAATGCACTACAGCGGCCAAAGCGGTTCTTCGGTGCAGCGAGAAACATCGAAGAAGGCGGATCGCTTACTATCATCGCCACGGCGCTGATTGATACGGGCAGCCGCATGGATGAAGTCATCTTCGAAGAATTCAAGGGAACCGGTAACTCGGAAGTTGTCCTTGATCGCAAGGTTGCGGACAAGCGTGTCTTTCCTGCCATGGACATCCTGCGGTCCGGCACTCGCAAGGAAGAGCTTCTGGTCGATCCTGTCAATCTCAAGAAGACCTATGTGCTGCGCCGGATTCTCAATCCGATGGGTACCGTCGATGCAGTTGAGTTCCTTCTGGACAAGCTGCGCCAGACCAAATCCAACGATGACTTCTTCGATTCAATGAATGCCTGATTTCAACAGATCTTCCGCCTTGGTTACGGGCAAATTGCAAGTCTGATTGCGGCACAGGAATACAGCCGGCTCATCAAGGCCGGTTTTTCCTGATGCGGGATGATCAGCAGGTAACTCCTCGTCCCTGCTCACTTGCATGATCAATCGATTCGGAGACGAAATCTTCAGACATGCCTGGTGCAGACTTGTGAAGTTTTCATCTTCCGGTTCACCAACAAGAACAAGCTGGGTCTGTTCGGCCAGTGCGGTGAAGGCCAACCAGGCAGTTGGACAGGCAAACGGGTTTCTGGTCATGTGCGGTTTGAGCCATTCGAAAACGGCCTCTGCGGTCTGCTGATAGTTCGGCTTGTTCATATAGGCTGAGAGCTTCCACAGATTGATGACCATCGTTGCGTTGGCATTTGGCGTCACATCATCATTTGCATACTTGTCACGAACGATAAGATCCGTTGCGTCTTTTGGCGCCATTGAAAAGGCGCCGTCATCCGGGTCGAGATAGTGCTCTATGGCCTCATCCATGAGTTTGCCGGCCTGCTCTATCCATGACCGATCAAGCGTCACTTCATAGGCCGTAAGGTGGGCTGAAATCAGCAACGCGTAGTCATCTGCGGTGGCGTGGCTCCTCACCTGGTTGTCTCTGAAACTGTGATGCAGCCGCCCGTCAGCTCGTAAATGGGTTTGCAGTTTTTCAAGCGTTGCCAGAGCTGTTTGTTCCAGTGCCGCATCTTCAAGGGTAACCGATGCATTCAAGAGTGCAATGACCGTCAGCGCGTTCCAGTCAGTAAGCGCCTTGTCATCCCAACCCGGCGCAATCCGGTTGCGTCGATAGGCCATCAAGGTTTCACGTGCTTGGGCCAATAGGGCCTCGTCGGCATCGGGTAACTGGTCGGGATGATCAGTGCGGTTCAGGATATTCGTGTGTTCCCAATTGCCCTCGCCTGATACGTCGTAAATCTCACAAAAAAGACGTCGTGTCGAATTGGTTAACAAATCGTTAATTTCCGATTCGGACCAGCAATAATACTTGCCTTCCACCCCTTCGGAGTCTGCATCATAGCTGGAGGCAAACAGGCCTTCCGGGGTTTGCATGTCGGATATCAACCAACCCACTGATTGTTCGATTCGCTGGCGGAACAGTTCATTGGGCGCTAAGTTCTGCATCTTGCACAACAAGGTTATGTACTGGGCATTGTCGTACAGCATCTTTTCGAAGTGTGGCACCAGCCATTTTTCATCAACGGCGTATCTGGCAATACCGCCGCCCAGATGATCATAGATGCCGCCCTGGCTGATTTTGTTCATGGTCAGCCAGACAGGTGCGTCATATCCCCTGCCCGGGTGTGACTGGTGCACGGACCACAGCAACTGAAAAAACGGGCCTTGCGGGAATTTGGGCGCGCGGCCTATGCCACCGTTTTCCGCATCGACTGCCCCGATCACCTGCTGTATCATTTGTTCAAGCAGCTCATGGTCGGGATCCGGATTGCTGCTGGCGGGTGGTGGCGCACTCAACCGATCCAGCAGAGCGTCGGTATTTGTGGTGATCTTTTCCGGTTCTGTCTGCCATATGCGGGCGAGCTCGTTCAGTACATGTGAAAATGACGGCCGCCCGAATTTTGATTGCGGTGGAAAATAGGTGCCGCCCCAGAACGGTTTCAGGTCTGGTGTCAGGAACATGGTGAGCGGCCAACCGCCCTGCTCTCCCATCACGTGAAGCGCATCCATGTAGACGCGGTCAATGTCCGGGCGCTCTTCCCGGTCGACCTTGATGTTGACGAAGTGCGCATTCATCAGCTCTGCAACGGCACAATCTTCAAAACTTTCATGGGCCATCACATGACACCAGTGACAGGCCGCATAGCCGATTGATAGAAGGATTGGCTTGTTTTTAGTGCGGGCTTCGTTAAACGCTTCATCACCCCATGGAAACCAGTCAACCGGATTGGTGTCATGCTGGAGCAGGTAGGGACTGGTTTCTTTAGCCAGCCGGTTCTTTGCGGCAGTCGAAGTCGACATGGGTTGAAGCTACCTTGTTACTGGATTGAAGTCATATGCCGGGTTCTGTGGATACGATTTACGCATTGTCGTCGGGTTCGGGCAAGGCAGGTGTGGCAATTGTGCGCGTGTCGGGTCCCGAGGCCGCAACGGCATTGCGTGTTTCATGTGGACGGGTGCCGGCAGCACGCGTTGCCGAACGGGTGTCGGTATCGGTGTCGCAAGGTACCGTGAAACTGGATGAGGCGATTGCGTTGTGGTTTCCGGGACCCGGCAGTTTTACCGGCGAGGATGTTGCAGAGTTTCACCTGCATGGCAGCGTAGGCGTCGTCCGGCTGTTCCTGGCAGAGCTGGGTTCACTGGAAGGATGCCGGCCGGCAGAACCGGGCGAGTTCACCAGGCGTGCCTTGTCAAACGGCAAGATGGACGTGGTTGGCGTCGAAGGACTGAACGACATGCTGGCGGCTGAAACCGCCACCCAGGTAAAGCAGGCCTTGTTTCACGTGGATGGCAGAGCGTCTGAAATATTCCATCAATGGCGCGACGAGCTGATTGACGCCAGTGGGTTGGCTGAGGCCTGCATTGACTTTACCGACGAAGAAGGCGTGGCGGATGCAGCCCTGCCAAAGGTGCGTGACAGCATTGCCCGGCTGATCGCGACCATGACTGAGAATCTGAAGGACAGTGAACGCGGACATCTCAACCGGGCAGGGGTGCGGGTGGTGTTGGCCGGGTCACCGAATGTCGGAAAGTCGAGCCTGCTGAATGCTATTGCGGCGCGGGACGTGGCCATAGTCAGCAGTGAGGCCGGCACGACGCGAGATGTCGTGGAGGTCTCACTCGACCTGGGCGGCACCTCAATGATCATCAGCGATACGGCCGGTCTTCGCGACAGAGTCGATTCACATGTGGAACAATTGGGCATTGACCGAACGCATGACCGTCTGTCGCACGCTGACATCGTGATCAGTGTCGCGTCTCCCGAGGCTGATTGGCAGAATACCGGTGTCGATTCACCTACGTTACGAATCTGGAACAAGTCTGATATGGCGCCATCGCACCGGAATGCAGCTTGCGACCTTGAAGTGTCTGCGCTGACTGGCGACGGAGTAGAGGACCTGATGGACCGGTTGACCGGGATGGCCGCAGAGCTTGCCGGCAATGGTGAACCGGCGCTGCTGGTGCGCGAGAGGCAAGTGCAGGCAGTAAGGTCGGCGCTTGCGCATCTGGAAAAGGCACTGCAGCCGGACCTGCCGATCGAGCTGCTGGCTGAAGAGCTCAGACGCGCGGCACGTGATACCGGCAGGCTGATCGGCGAAGTGGGAACGGAAGACCTGCTGGACAGCATCTTCTCAAAGTTCTGCATCGGGAAATAGAGACGTCTCGTGGCGGGATGGTTTCACGTGAATCATCGATATTTGTTTCACGTGAAACGAAGACTTTTTTGATGTTTATCCATAGTTCGTGTATGGAGCGGGCACGATGAAACAGATCCTGAAGACAGATTACGATGTGGTGGTGGTCGGCGGTGGCCATGCGGGTTGCGAGGCGGCAAGCGCTGCGGCGCGTCGTGGCGCGAAGACAGCCCTGGTGACCCACCACAAATCGACCATAGGAGAAATGTCGTGCAATCCCGCCATGGGCGGATTAGGGAAGGGCCATCTCATCCGTGAAATTGATGCACTGGACGGCCTGATCGGCAGAACAAGCGACAAGGCGGCGATCCAGTACCGGCTTCTCAACCGGTCAAAAGGGCCGGCTGTTCGCGGGCCACGGGCGCAGATTGACAGGAAGCTTTACCGTGACGCCATGCAGGCGGAGATCCTGGGTCACGAAAATCTCACTGTGGTTGAGGCGGCGGTTGGCAGCTTTTCGATGCGGGACGGCAGCATTTGCGGAATTGTGAGTGAGGACGGAACAGAGATCTCTGCGGCGAGTGTCGTCCTCACTACAGGCACGTTTCTTGGCGGTCTGATTCATATCGGCGAGAAGAAGATACCTGCGGGCCGTGTCGGTGAAGAACCGAGCAATGGTTTGTCCCGGGTTCTGCGTGATACGGGGTTGCAGATCGGACGCCTGAAAACCGGAACGCCACCGCGGCTTGATGCATCCACGATTGATTATTCAGGCCTTGAGGAGCAGGCAGGTGATGAACACCCGTTTTATTTCTCGACCCAAACGGGCCATACCCACGCACCGCAGATCAGCTGTCACATAACCCATACCAATGCCGGCACCCATAGGATCATCTCTGACAATCTGGAGAGATCGGCCATGTATGCAGGTTTCATCGAAGGGACCGGGCCACGGTACTGCCCATCCATTGAAGACAAGGTCGTCAAGTTTGCCGACCGGGCATCGCACCAGATATTCCTCGAGCCTGAGGGGCTGGATGACATCACCGTCTACCCGAACGGTATTTCAACCTCGCTGCCGGAAGATGTGCAGGCCGCTTACGTCCATTCGATCGCCGGTCTGGAGAATGTGAAAATACTTCAGCCGGGCTATGCCATCGAATATGATTATGTCGATCCGCGTGAACTGAATGCTTCGCTGGAGTTGAAGAAGCTGCCAGGCCTGTTTCTGGCCGGCCAGATCAATGGAACGACCGGGTATGAAGAAGCTGCCGCACAGGGCCTGGTAGCCGGGGCAAATGCGGCTGCCCGGGCGTGCCGGCTTGACGAGTTGAACATAGACCGGTCGCAAGGCTATATCGGTGTGATGATTGATGACCTGGTGACCAGGGGCGTCAGCGAACCCTACCGGATGTTTACCTCGCGTGCCGAATACCGCCTGTTGCTGCGTGCCGACAATGCAGACCAGCGTCTGACGCCAATCGCCATCGAGACGGGATTGTGTTCCCAGCACAGGAAGCGGCGGTTTGAAACGAGCATGCAAGACCTGGCCGGCCTGCGTGCCACATTGCAGAAACTCACACTCAGCCCGCATGCAGCCGAGAGTGCGGGTCTGCCCGCCAACAAGGATGGCAGGATCAGGTCGGCGTATGAGTATCTTTCCTATCCGGATATCGATTTCGCGCGATTGTGTGAGGTATGGCCTGAACTGGCGCAGACCGCCAATGACCTGCGCGAACTGGTTGAGGCAGACGCCATTTACGCGACCTATGTCGACCGGCAGAAAGCCGAGATAGAAGCATTCAATCAGGATGCGAAGATCACCATTGCGCATGACATCGACTACGGCCTGATTTCAGGGCTGTCCAATGAAGTTCGCCAGAAGCTCGCGGATCGGCGTCCGGAAACAATCGGCCATGCAGCCCGCATCGACGGAGTGACCCCGGGTGCGCTGGTGCTGGTAATTGCGCATATGCGAAAACGCTCACGTGCCAGGTTGGCGGGCTGAGGAGAGATGGCGCAGACATGGTTAATTCCTGAAAGTGTTACGCCAGATGACTTGCCTGAAATTTTCAATGTTTCACGTGAATCATTGGAAAAGCTGCGCGCATATGTTGCGGAACTGTTGCACTGGCAGGCCAGCATCAACCTGATATCGCCGTCAACGATCAGCCAGGTCTGGCATCGTCATATTTGTGACGGGTTGCAGTTGTGTGAACAATTGAGTGGAACCGAAAGCCTGATCGTTGATATCGGCTCGGGTGCAGGGATACCGGGTGTGCCGCTCGCAATATGGCTTGCGGAGAAAAATCCCGCCGCCGAGGTCGTGTTGATCGAGAGCAATGCCAAGAAGGTGGCGTTCCTGAAACAGGTGAGCAGGGTGTGCGGTTTAAACACCCGAATCATAAACGCGCGGGTAGAATTGCTCGGCAGATCGGATTTGCAGCAGGTTGTCGATGTGTGTGTGGCCAGGGCCTTGGCGCCATTGCCGGGATTATTGGAACTGACAGCGCAATTACCGGTTCATCCACAACGAATGTTGTTCCTAAAGGGACAAGATGTAGATGTTGAATTGACCGAGGCCACTAAATGTTGGAATATTTCGTTCTGCAAACACTCAAGTCGCACCCTGCAAGATGGCTGCATTCTTGAAATTCATGAGGCCGAACGTGTCAGCGAAAATACTAAAGCATCCGACTAGTCCAACAC
>JABDRA010000154.1 GCA_013041995.1 Anderseniella sp.
GCGCTGGGCTTCGGCTGTTACCGCGCAGGTATTGATGACGACAGCGTTTTGCAAGCCCGCCGTGTCGGCATGAGAGCGCATGACTTCTGCTTCATAGGCATTCAGCCGGCAGCCAAAATTGATGATGTCGACCGGCTTGTTCACGGGTTCGCGTCTTCCAGCACAGGCAGGTCGCCTTCAAAATCATAACTGACCGGCCCGGTCATCAGCATATGATCGCGGAGATCCCATTCAATCATCAGGTCGCCGCCAGGCAGCGTGATCGTGACATCACGCCCGGTGCGTTTGGTGCGCGCCGCTGAAACCGCAACCGCGCAGGCGGCCGTGCCGCAGGCACGCGTCAATCCAACACCACGCTCCCACACTTTCACTTCGACGTGGGATGGCGATATCACGCGCGCAAGTGAGATATTGGCCCGCTCGGGAAATATCGGATGATTTTCCAGCAGCGGTCCAGTCCTGGACAGGTCTGTCACCTCAAGATCATCGACCCAGAAAATCGCATGAGGATTGCCCACATTGACCGCAGACGGCGTGTGCAGGATGGGCGCGTCGATCGGCCCGATCTGCAGTTCTATGCCGCTTGTGTCGTAAAATTCTTCTGCCAGCGGAATATCCTGCCATCCGAACTTCGGCACGCCCATATCAACAGTAATCAGGCCCGCATCCGCCTTGCGGCAGGCAAGAAACCCGCCCTTGGTGTCAATGGTGGCCGCATCAGCACCGGTCTCGGTGAACAGGATGTCAGCCACGCAACGCGAGGCATTGCCGCAGCTTTCTACTTCATGGCCTTCTGCATTGTAAATCCGCATGCGCACATCAGCCACATCGGACTTTTCCATCACGATGAACTGGTCGCAGCCGATACCGCTTTGCCGGTCTGACCAGGCATGAACCTGTTCAGGTGTAAAACGGCGTTGTTCAGAACGGCCGTCAACAATGATGAAATCATTGCCCAGCCCGTTCATCTTGCGAAACGGAATATGTGTGTTCGTGCTCATTAAGCGCCTTATATGGTGAAATGCACCCAACTTGCCAGAGGTAACAAAGAGTGTGGCGTTTAGAATATCGCGAGGCATGCGGCATCGGGTAAGGCTGTTCACCAGAAAACAGAATGGCGCGAGGCACGAAGTGCCGAGTAAAGCTGTTCGACAACATAAGATTGACCTTGAGCCGCAATTACCCTATTGAACCGGCCACTCCAGATGCCAAAATGAATTGGCAGGCTTACTGACACAAGGGCGGTCCCAAACCGCATCCGGGAGGTCAGGGGTCCACATCCGTCCGCGAAGGTTCGCGCACGGGTGCCATTTCGCTTTGCGTAACCGGTTTGGGAAACAACAGATGTTTGAAACACTTCAAGATCGCTTAGGCGGTATCTTCGACAAGCTGACGGGCCGTGGCGCCCTGTCGGAGGCTGATGTCGATACCGCAATGCGTGAAGTCCGCCGCGCTCTCATCGAAGCGGACGTCGCGCTGGAAGTGGTGCGCAAATTTGTCGAGCAGGTCAGGGAACGCGCGATCGGCAAGGAGGTCATCAAGTCGGTGACGCCGGGCCAGATGGTCGTCAAGATCGTCAATGACGCCATTGTCGACATGCTGGGCAAGGATCCTGAGCCTCTCAACCTCAAGGCGGCACCACCGGTGCCGATCCTGATGGTGGGCCTGCAGGGCTCCGGTAAAACCACCACAACCGCCAAGATCGCCAAGCGGCTGCTGGAACGCGACAAGAAGAAGGTCATCATGGCCTCACTTGACACAAGGCGCCCTGCTGCGCAGGAACAGCTTGCCATTCTGGGTGAGCAGATCTCGGTTGACACGCTGCCTATCGTAAAGGGCGAAGATCCGGCGACCATCACCAGGCGCGCCATGTCGGAAGCCAGGAAGGGCGGCTATGACGTGGTCATGCTGGACACCGCCGGGCGCCTCTTCATCGATGAAGAACTCATGGCGGAAGTCCAGGCGATCCGCGATATTGCCAAGCCGGCCGAAACCCTGCTGGTCGCAGACGCCCTGACCGGTCAGGACGCGGTTAATCTGGCGCGCTCGTTTGATGAGCAGGTCGGCATTTCTGGCCTTGTGCTGACCCGTATTGACGGCGATGGCCGCGGTGGTGCCGCATTGTCGATGCGCGCTGTCACCGGCAAGCCGATTAAGCTTCTGGGTACCGGCGAAAAACTCGACGGCCTTGAAGACTTTCATCCTGAACGTATCGCATCGCGCATTCTCGGCATGGGTGACGTGGTCTCGCTGGTGGAAAAAGCCGCCCAGACCATAGATCACGACAAGGCAGCCAAAATGGCTGCCCGCATGAAGAAAGGGGTTTTCGATCTCGAAGACCTCGCCGACCAGCTCAAGCAGATGCAAAAAATGGGCGGCATGTCAGGCCTGATGGGCATGATGCCCGGTCTCGGCAAGATGAAGAAACAGCTTGAAGACGCCGACCTCGACAATTCCGTGCTCAAGCGCCAGCTCGCGATAATCTCGTCGATGACGGCAAAAGAAAAACGCAACCCGAAACTCATGAATGCCTCGCGCAAGAAGCGCGTCGCAAAGGGTTCCGGCGTTGAAGTCCAGGAAATCAACCGCCTTTTAAAAATGCATATCCAGATGGCCGGCATGATGAAGAAGATGGGCAAGGGCAAAGGCGGTCTGCTCGGCAAGATGATGGGAATGGGCGGCGGCGCCGGCATGCCGTCACCTGAAGAAATGGAAAAAATGCAGGCAGAGCTTGCCCAGATGGATCCGGATGCAGTGCCGCCGGAACTGAAAGAACTCGCCAGCGGCAAGATGCCGAAAATGCCGGCCGGCATGCCTGGCATGGGC
>JABDRA010000156.1 GCA_013041995.1 Anderseniella sp.
CGCTCGGATTTCCATTGGGTCCCTCGGGATTCACATAGATCAATCCCATCTGAACTGCGCCCAGGGGATTGTCGAGCTCACGATCTCCCTTGTAACGTTCGTCTCCCAGCCACTCGGTTTCCGGACCCCAGTAAATATCCTCTTCCGGTTCGAATACATCTTCACGACCACCGGCAAAACCAAAGGTCTCCAGTCCCATTGACTCCAGGGCACAGTTGCCGGTCAGAACAATCAGGTCAGCCCAGGAAAGCTTCCGCCCGTATTTCTGTTTGACCGGCCAGAGCAGTCGGCGTGCCTTGTCGAGGTTGACGTTGTCCGGCCAGCTGTTGAGAGGCGCAAAGCGCATCGTCCCGGATGCGGCACCACCGCGACCATCATGAATCCGGTACGTACCCGCGCTGTGCCACGCCATCCGGATAAAGAACGGTCCGTAATGGCCATAGTCGGCCGGCCACCACTCCTGAGAGTCGGTCATCAACGCCACAATGTCCTGTTTGACCGCTGCCAGATCGAGGCTCTTGAACTCTTCGGCATAATTGAATGCCTTGCCCATCGGATCGATCATCTCAGAGTTCTGGTGAAGGATCTTCAGGTTCAACTGGTTCGGCCACCAATGCTGGTTGGCGGTGCTGCCGGTTGCCTTTTGGGCATTGGGTCCGCTCATGACAGGGCACTTACTGACGCTCATATCGTTCATTCTTGTCTCCGATGCTTGTGTTTTTTCTGTTCCGTTGATGCTGGTATTGGATACTCCGCAAAGCATCCTGCTATTCGAGTGTTGAGCTGTAACAAGGGTCGAGAAAGATCAAATGTCCTGATCGCCGTCAGCTTATCCGCAAGCCAGCTGTCCAGAGGCAATATCGGGCCGGTGAAATGGCTTTCTGATTGCCTGGGATGTCGCGATTGTCCTGCCGCGGGTGATTGTTCCACCCGGCGTTTTGGACATTTACTCCTCCCTGTCCTTGTTGTGAGTCTTATAGCAAATGTGCATCATTAGTTGAAATCGTATTTACTGATCTTAGCGATTAGAATTTCTTATTTTTACGCGATGCTAAAACAGTTTCGCCAAGCCGAACCCTTCGCACTTCATGGCTGCTTGCACACCATGTGGAAGCTTGTGCTATCTCTCAACCGGCTTTGTTGATGCAGATCAAGGAATTGGCGGATTCTCCGGGTAGCCCTGCAGTTTCCGAATTGGCCCGGCTTGCAATCAACAGCTGCGCAATTAGATATTTACCCACATGAAATTCGCCCGTTTCAGCATCTTCACTGCAATCAACAGAAACACCGCCATTTCTCAGGTGTGTGACGCTGTTTCTGAAGCAAGCGGCTGGATTGTTGACCAGTCATTTTTCTCAAACATTGCAGCAACCATAAATTTTGAGATGTCATCGAACTCACTTCAGAAGTTTTGGCAGGCCCTGCGGGAGAAAGATTTGAATGCGCATATTGAAGGGGAGCTTTCTGCCGCTGACTCTGCTGATGTGCGCGGAACAGTCTCCCTGACGTTTTCCCATGGTGAACCCGATCTGAAGCGGGACGTCCCGCCGTTCGGTTGAAGCTCATTTCATCTTTTGCCAACACGGATGCTGGAAACAGCGCACATATGTCGGTTGTTTGGAAAAATTGATCGCTTCAGGGAAACGCATCTGCCTTGGAGGTGACGCTTTGTCTGGCCAATGCCCTCAAACCGCCTCGCAGGGCGTCTTGCAGTGATGAGGGTGACTTTTGTGTTGCTAAATCCGCCTCGTTCTAAGGTGTATCACGTGCCTGTCGCACGTTTCTGGCGATTGCCCGCAGATGTGTCTCTCCGGTTCCGCAGCAACCTCCCCAGACATTCATGTGCGGATAACGCCGCGCCAGATCACCCATCAGGCGGCCGAGTTCGGCCGGGTCGCCTTCTTCAAGGTGGCCAAGCTTGCACAACGCGATCTTCTCCATTTTTGAAGCATTGGGACGGAATCCGTGCAGGCGGCTTGTCCAGGGACCTGCTGTCAATGCCGGTTCAAATTCTACCGGATGAGAACAGTTGAGCAAGTAGGAAATTGGAGCCGCATCGGCTGTCTCAATGTCGATGGTTTCGATTGCATCTGCCACCGTTGGAACGGATTTCAAACGTGACGAGCTGTCTACAGTGAGCGAGACAATCAACGGTACGCCGATCTTTTTCGCAGCCCTCGCGACGCCGACAGCTTCCGGGATATTGTTAAATGTCGCTGCGCAGGCGAAATCTACGTCGGCTTGTTTCAATGTCGCCAGTTGGACGCTGTGGTAGTCCTCAGCCTCTTCAGCCGTGATGGTCCTGTTTAACTGGTAGGCATCACCTCGCGGACCGATAGTTCCACCTATCAGGGTGCGTGGTATCTGGCCGTCATATTCGCTGGCAAGCTCGCGCAGGAACTCGATGGATTGAATGTTGGCCTGCGCCAACCCTTGCGGTGAATATCCGAGCTTGGCGCCCCAGTCCGGGCTGGCACGATAATCGATGCCGGTCAGCAGCATCGACATGGCAAATTCCGCAGCGACATCGAGGTGGCCGCGAAACATATCCCGCATGGCTGTTACGGCCCTTGGGTTCTCCAGCAGGGTAAACATCGCAAATTCAGGTAACTCGAAGCCATGCTTGTACATGATTTCGGTCTCGGTTCCGCCTTCGGTGAGGAACAGTTCGCCTGGATAAGGGTTTGGAAACTGTGCTTGAGGGCTCATCTCAGGCCTCTGGCGTTATGTTCTGATTGAATCGGAATACGTTTTCCGGGTCATACTTCGCCTTGATCTGGGCCAGTCTGGTGTAGTTGGCGCCAAAAGCTTCCCGGGTGAGGTCCTCGCCATCCTCCCCATGACCGGGGAAGTTCAGATAAGCCCGTCCTTCTTGCGCATAAGGTTCCGCGGCGTTCCAGCCCTCCCGCGACCAGGTGATGTTTTTGCTGTCATCGGCTTCATCCGGCCAAATGGCGTCCAGTGAATACATCCAGCCCATTGAACGGTCACCGAAGGCGGTTGCGGCAGCCGGCACCCTGGCGGTGGCACCGCCGAAGTTCCACAAGGAGGAAATCGTGTTGTCCGATGGTGCTACTTTGGCGTTTGATATGGCCAGATCGATCATTTCATCGGAAAGCTCCGACAGGTAACGCGCCTTCCAGTAGCAGCGATAATCGCCGAACGGGATAAGCGTGTCGAAAAGTTGTTGCACATCAGCGTAGTTCATCCGACCCGAAAAATCAGTAGCCAACGGAGCAAGCTCGGTCAGGGGTTTCAACAAAGCCTCGCCCTCGGCTGCATCGCCGTTGTAGACGCAGGCGAGCGTGTAGACCCGTTTGCCCCAATACTCCTTGGGGAAGTCCTCGCCTTCGGCGGCCGTCGAGAATTCGCACAAAGAAGCCACGCGGTCGCTGTTGCGTGCTACGAAGTCGCGCCAGAACCGGATAGGCTCCAGGCCTGCAGAGAGCGGATAGATCGGTGCGGCAAACATCACCTCCGGACCCATGGGATGTAAGGCGAACTCAAATTTCACTACCACACCAAAATTGCCGCCGCCGCCGCGCAATGCCCACAGCAGATCCTGATTTTCCATATCACTGCAGTGCACGAGTTCACCGTC
>JABDRA010000157.1 GCA_013041995.1 Anderseniella sp.
ACGGAAAGCTAACGGCAGAACTTAGCTTCATTGACTTCCGGGCCAACGGCGGCATCGATTTCATGAGACAGCGCATACGTGCCTTCAAGGCCAAGTTCTGCCCAATTTTCCATTGTGATGCCCGGGCATGGGACGCGATGTAAGATTGAGACGCTTAAATTACGGTGACTCCGTAATGCGGTTTCTTCATCGGCCAGCGCGTGAGGGGCTCGCAAAAAGGCCCGGTCAACCCGTCGCATGATGGAATGATGCTTTCGTGACAGTAGTGAAAACGCTACACCGTGTACCGTTACTCATCCGTGCGAAAGTTACGTCCCATGTCCTCCGTCATCCCAGACCCCATCCGTACCACCCTGCCCGTTACCGGCACCGCCGACACCTTCCCGGTACGCCGGGTCTATTGCGTAGGCCGCAACTATGCCGCGCATGCCATCGAGATGGGGCATGATCCGGACCGGGAAGACCCGTTCTTCTTTCTCAAGTGCCCGGAAAACATTGTCACTGCCGATGCCGGCGGAGAAATTACGTTCCCCTACCCGCCTGCCTCAAATGATGTTCATCACGAGATTGAAATGATCGTGGCGCTCAAGTCAGGCGGCAGGGATATCGCGTTGGATGATGCGTTGGGCCATGTCTATGGCTATGGCGCCGGTCTCGACATGACGCGCCGCGACCTGCAAGGGCAGATGAAGAAGGCCGGACGCCCCTGGGAAATCGGCAAGGCGTTTGATCATTCAGCCCCCATGACCGGGCTGGTGCCGGCATCTGAGATCGGTCATCCGGATGCAGGTGCTGTATGGCTCAAGGTCAATGGCGAGGTGCGCCAGCAGGGTGACCTCAACCAGATGATCTGGAAGGTGCCGGAGATGATTTCCTATCTGTCCGGCCTGTTTGAACTGGCCGCCGGTGACCTTATCATGTCGGGCACACCCTCAGGTGTCGGACCCGTCGTGCGCGGCGATCACATGGAAGGCTTTGTGGAAGGTATTGGCGGTTTTCACTGTAAGGTCGTCTGAATGGCATTGGCGAGGTGCACTCCCCAGCCCAGCGGGTTGACCCATCCCATCGCCCAGGCCGCGTTAATTGCCACTCCGGCGGACAAATCCGCGATAATCACCCATTTACCTACCTTGAACACTTTGTAGAGCATGTCGAAACTGTGCCTTTTTGATACACCATCGCTACGTCCCGTTAAGAACTGAGCAAGGTGCAGGCCAGTTGGGTGTATATGGAAGCTGTCTTAGTTGAAAGATACTGGGTGCGTTGTTTTATTTCGCTCGCGCAAGCAGCCGCGTTGCGGCTGCGCTCCGCGGGGGCGGGCCTGACCGGCCCGAGGCCCAGTCGGGCCTAGTGGGAGTTCATCACCAGTATTGGCGATGAAATCCATTCCGAAGCACGAAGTGCTGAGGCAAGCGCGACTGCGCGTCATGCGAAGCATGCCCCCGCGGAGCGCAGCCGAAGGCTGCTTGCGTGAGCGAGTCAAAAAACCGCTCGACTACCAATACAGCCAGGAAGGAACGTGTGGTTCTCAGCACTCCGGCAGGTTTACCGCGAGGCCGCCGAGGCTGGTCTCCTTGTATTTTTCAGACATGTCCTCACCCGTCTGGCGCATGGCTTCGATGCAGTTGTCCAGCGGCATGAAGTGCTGGCCGTCGCCGTGCAGCGCCAGGGATGCTGCCGATACCGCCTTGATGGCACCCAGCCCGTTGCGCTCGATGCACGGCACCTGCACGAGGCCTCCGACCGGATCGCAGCTCATGCCGAGATGGTGCTCCAGGGCGATTTCGGCGGCGTTTTCAATCTGCTCATTCGTACCACCCAGCGCTGCGCAAAACCCTGCTGCTGCCATGGCAGCGGCAGAACCGACCTCGCCCTGACAGCCCACTTCGGCGCCTGAAATGGAGGCGTTGTGCTTGATCAGTCCGCCAATGGCTGCCGCGGTGAGCAGCATCGTGCGCAGGCCCTCATCACTGGAGCCGATGCAGTGATCGCGGTAATAGCGCATCACTGCCGGCATTACGCCCGCCGCTCCATTGGTCGGCGACGTCACAACCTTGCCACCGGCGGCATTTTCCTCGTTCACCGCCATGGCGTACACCGACATCCAGTCGTTGGCCACATGCGGCTGCGCCATGTTTGACCCGCGTTGTTCAATGAGGCGGTCATGTATCTTCTTCGCACGGCGGCGTACATTCAGGCCGCCTGGCAGAATGCCGTCCTCGCGCAAACCCCGGTCAATGCAGCCCGACATGGTTTTCCAGATACCGTCCAAACGCTCATCAAGCTGTGCCGGATCGATATGGGCGCTCTCATTGGCGCGCTTCATCTCGGCAATGGTCTTGCCGTGTTTCGCGCCCAGCGCCAGCATTTCCCTGGCCGTTGAAAACGGATACTTGTAACCGGCTTCCTTCTTCGCGGTCTTCAGGCCCGCCGGCGTGCGATCAAGGTCTCCCAGTTCGTCTGCGGTGAGGATAAAGCCGCCGCCGATGGAGTAATAGGTCTCCTCCAGCCGCAAGGCGCCTGCGGTATCGAATGCCCGCAAGACCATGCCGTTTGCATGGCCCTCGAGCGGTGGTCCGTAATCGAAGATCAGATCTTCATCCGGATTGAATTTTAATGGCTCCAGCCCATCCGGCCGCACGGTGCAGGTTTTGGCAACTCCGGCCAGGGCCAGTTCAGCATCATCGGGGTCGATAGTGGCCGGCTCAAATCCGCACAAGCCCAGAATGACGGCGCGATCCGTGGAGTGACCCTTGCCGGTGAACGCCAGTGAGCCGTGCAGCGTGCACTGGACACGGGCCGGTGCACCGGAACCGGGAATGGGCGTCTTGCCGGAGCGCAGATCATCCAGAAACCGCGCAGCCGCCGTCATCGGCCCCATCGTATGCGACGAGGACGGGCCAACGCCTATCTTGAAGATGTCAAATACGGACAGAAACATGGCGTTTTGAGCTCCGGCTAAAACAGTAGCAGTATCTGAAAACGGGATTGCTGCAGTTCAAAGGACGACACCAAACCAGCAGATCACGGCACGCCCCTGCCGGAAAGCCGCTCAACTCACCCTTGCATGCATGCGTTGCTTTCTTTCGCGTATCACGCGGGTGGCTTCATCAGAGCCATCATGAAACGTGCCGAACCAGCGGTCCCAGGGCATTTCCTGATTGCCGTAGTTGCATTCAAAAAACCGGTGATGCAGCTGATGGTAAAAGGTACCAAGCTCCAGCCGCCGCTTGTCCTTGATCAGCAGATCCTCATAGCCGGTATGGCTCATGGCCGCACCCAATGCCTGGTAATGCAGATTATAGATAACATGGACCGGGTGAGATGCCGCGACCAGATGGATGATGACGGATGAGAAGTACAGCAGATGCTCGACCGGGTGCATGGACGCTCCGGACCAGGGGCCGACATTGACATTGCGATGATGCAGGCAATGAAAGTGCCGATAGAAAAACGGCACATGCAGCAACCGGTGTATCCAGTAGAAATGGAATGCCGACCAGATCGGCATCAATACGAAAAACGCCAAAAACCATATCGGGTTATCAGCAAAACTTGTGGTCGGCAGATAACCGTTGGCCATGGCCCACAGCGTCAGCACCTGAAACGCCGTCCAGAAGAAGACGCCGCTGCCCAGTGACCAGAACATGTTGTCGTGTACCTGGTTCCGGAACGCAAATGTCCGGTTGCCTTTGGCCATGTCACGATGGTCGAACTTTAGCTTTTTGCCCTGTCCGCGCCTGATGTAGAAGTACCAGTGCAGCGATCCGGCGACAGCCAGCATAAGCCCCATGTTGACAACCCAGGTTTGCAGTATCCAGCCGACCGCAAATGTTCTTGCCTGCTCGAGCCCGGGATACAGAAAATACCAGGCTGCAACTGCAACGAGCAGCAACAG
>JABDRA010000158.1 GCA_013041995.1 Anderseniella sp.
TGGTGGAGGATTGCGGCCCCGGCATTCCGCCAGCCAATGTGGAGCGGATCTTCGAACGCTTCTATACCGACAGGCCGGAAAACTCGTTCGGCAAGAACTCCGGCCTGGGCCTGTCCATCTCACGCCAGATCGTGGAAGCGCACAATGGAACGATCCGGGCGACGAACCATTATGGCGGCCGATCTGATGCAAGCGAGGATGCCGACATCAAGGGAGCCCGCTTTACGGTACGGCTGCCGGTTGAACGCTCAGCGTCCGACCTGCCGCGCCGCAAGTCCTGACACTCGCTCGTGAGCAATCCGGCATCAGGACCCGTCAACACACATGGCACCTGCATTGCCTTGTCATACGCCTGGCAAACAGCAGGCGTGCTGCTGCAGGGCGCACCGGGTACCGGCAAATCGTCGCTGGCCCTGAGGTTAATTGACCAGTCAGGGTTTGGCGCAGGATCAGCAGAGCCCATTCGTGGACATCTTGTCAGTGACGATCAGGTTTTGCTTGAGGATGTTGACGGTATTCTGATGGCAACTGCGCCACCCGCCATTGCAGGACTGCTGGAAGTGCGCGGCATAGGCATCACCAGGGTCAAGAATACCCATTTTCCGGTGCAACTTGATATGGTCATTGCCCACGTTGACGCAGCGGACATCGAGCGGATACCGGCACCTCAGGTCATCGAATTGGCCGGCGGGAGCCTGCCCCTGCACAAAATTGACTTTTCGACCCCGTCAGCAGCAGCACAGGTCCGCACACTGGTGCAGATAAAGTGGGGGTTGGCGGGTCTGAGCAATTCGTGAGTATCCGAAGATCGGGCCTTGCGGACAGTCGCCGAAACGGTAATGTAACCGTCCGTAAAACGAAGGTACTGAACCAATTCAGGCATTGCACATATGATCGGACTCGTACTGGTTTCACACGGCAGGCTAGCACAGGAACTGTGCAATGCTCTGGTTCATGTTGTGGGGCCTCAGGAGAGTATTGAAGTCATCGGGATCGGTCCCGAAGATGACGGCGAACAGCGCCGTGACGACATCCTTTCTGCCATCAAGAAAGTCGATTCCGGCGCCGGTGTGATCGTTGTCACCGACATGTTCGGCGGCACGCCGTCCAACCTTGCCATTTCGGCCATGGATGACGGCGACATAGAAGTGCTTGCCGGAGCAAACCTGCCGATGCTGATCAAGCTTGCCAGTGTGCGCGCCTCGTTACCTTTGCAGAAAGCCGCCGAAGAAGCCCAGAATGCCGGGCGTAAATACATAAACCTTGCGGGAAGTTTGCTGGATAGATGACGATGGTGCGCGAGCTTGAAATTACCAACCGTCGTGGTCTGCATGCGCGTGCTTCAGCCAAATTCGTCAAGTGCGTTGAACAGTTCGATGTTGAGGTAACGGTGTCCCATGACGGACAAAGCGTGCCGGGAACGTCTATTTTGGGCCTTATGATGCTTGCCGCCTCAACTGGAACGATCATCAAGGTAGCTGCTGCCGGCAAAGATGCAAACGCCGCGCTGGACGCGATCACGGCCCTGCTGGCCGACCGGTTTGGAGAAGACCGCGAAGACAATGCTGCGGACACCCCCGTTGCCACGAGTGATATATAAAGATTTATTTATATGTTCATTGCAGTTGCGTGCGCAGCCTGATATAGAGCGCCAAATCACCGTTCTATCGCAAAATTCACACAGGAATGCTGCCCATGACCAGCTCAAATGACTACGCCGTCGCCGACATTTCTCTTGCAGGATTTGGCCGCAAGGAAATCACCATTGCAGAAGTTGAAATGCCGGGCCTGATGTCGGTGCGCGAAGAATACGGTTCTGCTCAACCTCTCAAGGGAGCACGTATTGCCGGTTCATTGCACATGACCATCCAGACAGCCGTTTTGATTGAAACACTTGTGGCACTGGGTGCTGAAGTGCGCTGGGCGTCGTGCAATATCTTCTCGACGCAGGATCACGCCGCCGCGGCCATTGCCGAGCGCGGCATCCCGGTTTTTGCCCACAAAGGTGAAACACTGCAGGAATACTGGGACTTTGCCGACAAGATTTTTGATTGGCCCAATGGCGAAACAGCCAACATGATCCTGGACGATGGCGGTGATGCCACCATGTACATCCTGATCGGTGCCAAGGCTGAAAACGATATTTCCGTGTTGGATAACCCGGGTAATGAAGAAGAAGAGATTTTCTTTGCGACCATCCGCAAACGTATGGAGCGTGACCCGGGCTTCTTCACCAAAGCGCGCGCGGCCATCAAGGGTGTGTCTGAAGAAACCACAACCGGCGTCCATCGCCTGTATGAACTGGAAAAGAAGGGTGATCTGCCGTTCCCGGCCATCAACGTCAACGACAGTGTGACCAAGTCGAAATTCGACAACAAGTACGGCTGCCGTGAATCACTGGTGGACGCCATCCGCCGCGGAACCGATGTCATGCTTGCCGGCAAGGTGGCAATCGTGGCCGGATACGGAGATGTCGGCAAGGGCTCGGCACAGTCTCTGGCCGGCGCAGGTGCACGGGTGCTGGTGACTGAAGTTGACCCGATCTGTGCGCTCCAGGCCGCCATGGACGGTTTTGAAGTGGTCACACTGGATGACGATATTGAACGGGCCGATGTCATTGTTACCGCGACAGGCAACAAGGATATCTTGACCGTGGACCACATGCGCCGCGTCAAGGACATGGCAATCGTGTGCAATATCGGTCACTTCGACAATGAAATTCAGGTCGCCGGTCTGAAGAACTTCAAATGGACAAACGTCAAGCCGCAGGTGGACATGATCGAATTTCCCGCCGGCAACCGGATGATCCTGTTGTCCGAAGGCCGCCTGGTGAACCTGGGCAATGCAACAGGCCATCCGAGTTTCGTCATGTCTGCTTCATTTGCCAACCAGACGCTGGCCCAGATCGAATTGTGGACCAAGGGTGACAAGTACAAGAACTCGGTGTACGTGCTGCCGAAACATCTCGATGAAAAGGTTGCCATGCTGCATCTCGCCAAGATCGGCGCCAAGCTGACCAGGCTGTCCGACGAACAGGCGAGTTACATCGGTGTCACTCCCGACGGCCCGTTCAAGCCGGAAACCTATCGCTACTGATAGCTGTTCCGGCATCTCCCGACATTTTCCAAAGTGCACTACCTCGTTGATAAGATTTCAACGGGGTGGTGTGCTTTTTGCTCCCTTGCCGCTATACCTGTTACGGGACATGGCGTGTTCGATTCGCGTGAGAACGCATTGCATGCTCGAAGAGCCCTGGCACGGGTAAGTGATGTTGCTTTGCGTTTGGGACAACGCGCATTCACATTAATGCGTATGGTTGCTCTAACACTTTGAAATCGAGTACCTTTTCTTCTATCAGGTGAGTCCGCCTGACCGGATGGTGCTTTAGATCAGGATGATTTTTTGCCCTTTGGGTAAAAAAACATAAACCTGATCGATTCCAAAGTGTTATAGCAACTTTATGGGTTCATACGAACCCATGTTGCTATAGGGAAAAACGCTTTCAGGGGGCCTGAAACGCTTTGCACTTTGTGCGAGACACTGGCAGGGGGTCATGTGCGGCAACACTTGGGGTTGCCGTAACGGCTGCATTGTGTGCGCTGCCGTCTCCCGCAATTGCCCAGAGCTTCCTGAACACAACGGTTTCCACCCAGAACAGTTACGCTGTTGCAACCCTGCTCTTGTCAGCCGTTGTCATGCTGTGGGCCTTTATTGCCGTGCGCCGCATGACGACGCGCAGAACCGAGGCTGAAACGCGGATTGCGGAACTGGAGGCGGACCTGAACGAAGCGCACGCCATCATCAATGCCGAGCCGAGTGTGCTGTTCATCTGGCGGACCAGCCGGGGTGAGCCGGATAGCATTTCGGGTGATCTGCGCGGTACGGTGCAACTGAACGTGGACATTGAAAACCTGGCTGATTTCTCCAGGTGGCTTGATGATGAATCCATCAGCGCGGTGGAAAGCGGGCTTGGTGTCCTGCGCGCAGCCGGAACACCGTTCAACATGGCCCTGAAGACACTGGATGGCGAACTGGTCGAAGCCGACGGGCGTGTTGCCGGCGGCATTGCCACCATGCGCATCAAGCCATTGTCCGGTGAGCGGCGCGACACCAAAGAGCTGATGTTCGACGCCAGGCGCCTTGGCAAACAGGTTGAACGGCTCAGTTCGATGCTCGACAAGGCACCGTTTCCGGTTTTTCTGCGTGATGAGGCCGGTGATCTGGTCTGGGTGAACCAGGCCTATATGGACGCAATTGAGCATTCAGACATTGACAAGGTGATCTCACAGAACATTCCCCTCATCGACCGTGAAGCCTTCAAACCGATTGCGTCGCCTGGTGATGATGGGCGCTCCATTTCCCGCGGTGCCGCAGTCGTGGCAGGCGCCAAACGCATACTGGAACTGGTGGAAGTGCCGTTTGACAACACGACAGCTTCGTTTGCACTGGACATGACGCGCCTTGAGGACACCCGCAAAGAGCTTGATCGCCAGATCCGCTCACATGCCAGCACGCTGAACAAGATCACAGCCGCCATAGCCACCTTTGCCGCAGATCAGAAGCTGTCGTTTTACAACGCCGCATTTGCGGAATTGTGGTCGCTGGATACCAAGTGGCTCGACACCCACCCCAGCCATGGCGAGATTCTCGACCGGCTGCGCGAGGAACGCAAACTGCCTGAGCAGGCCAACTATCGCAGCTGGAAGACGGAGCAGCTTGCCTCTTATGCACGCCTGGATACGCCGGACGAGTTGTGGCACCTGCCGGACGGGCGCTCCCTGCGCGTCGTGTCCGAACAGCCGCGCTCCGGCGAGGTTTCGGTGTTGTATGAAGACGTATCGGAAAAGATACAGCTTGAAAGCCGTTACAATGAACTGATCGGGGTTCAGCGCGAGACCATCGACAACATGCATGAGGGCCTTGCGCTGTTTGGCACGGATGGCTGTCTGAAACTCTTCAACCCGACATTCGGCCGCTTCTGGCAGCTGGACGAAGCTTTCCTCGATACACGCCCGCACGTGGTTGAAGTATTTCAGCAGTGCGCGCGACTGATGCCGCAGCCGGAAATGTGGAATGAGGTCAAGCTGGCGGTCACATCGCTGTCCGACAGCCGCAGACCGCTTCAGGACCGGCTGATCCGCCCGGACGGCATGGTGCTGGACTATAATGTCGTGCCGTTGCCCGATGGTAATACGCTGATTACCTATGTGGACGTAACCGCCAGTTCCGGCATTGAACGGGCACTGCGCGAGCGCAACGACGCTCTGGAAGCAGCAGACCGGCTCAAGACCGGTTTCCTGTCAAATGTGTCCTATGAACTGCGCACGCCGCTGAATTCGATCCTGGGGTTTGCCTCTATGTTGTCGGCCGGCATAGCCGGACAGCTTGCCCCGAAACAATCTGAATATGTTGCCGACATACAATCATCATCAAATGATCTGCTGGCGGTTATCGATGCCATCCTCGACCTGACAACCATTGATGCAGGCGCCATGGAACTCAGCCTTGAAACGATCAAGGTTGAGGACCTGTTGTCCGACGTTGCCAATGATTTTGCCCGGCGCATTGACCAGCGCGACCTGACACTGAACATCGAGATTGCCGAAAACGCAGGATCGCTGAGAGCCGACAGCCGGCGGCTTCACCAGACCATCGGGCACCTGTTGTCCAATGCCATCGGCTTTTCATCAACCGGCGCCACGGTGCGCATGGGGGCTCGGCGTGACGGCAGCGATGTGCTGTTATGGGTGGCAGACAATGGCAGGGGCATGGACGATGAATTCCAGAAGAAGGCGTTCGAACGGTTCAATGCGAAACCGCTGGCAGGCGGCCATCGCGGTCCCGGCCTCGGCCTGGCACTGGTAAAAAGTTTCGTGGAACTGCACGGCGGTTCGGTTCGCCTGATGTCGAAGCTGCAACAGGGCACAACCGTTATCTGCAGACTGCCTGATTCAGGTCCGCGCGAGGTGGCTTCACCTTCC
Organism: Anderseniella sp.; assembly: GCA_013041995.1. Classification (GTDB taxonomy): domain Bacteria; phylum Pseudomonadota; class Alphaproteobacteria; order Rhizobiales; family Aestuariivirgaceae; genus Anderseniella. Next base: position 5,982 of record JABDRA010000158.1, read on the forward strand.
AACATTGAACAGCCCAGATCCGCGTCGATGAGCTGAACATCATGATGTCAACCAGGGTCAGCGAGCCAGGCGTGCGAATAGATTTGGCGGATGAGGCAGCCAGTGAGCGGCTTGCTGCCGGCCTTGCCATGCTGGCAGGCAAGGGTGATCTGATCAAACTGGAGGGCGACCTTGGCGCCGGCAAGACCACACTTGCCAGGAGCTTCATACGCACCCTTGCCGACAATCCGGCACTGGAGGTGCCAAGCCCGACATTCACCCTGGTCCAGACATACGAACTGGACGGTGTAAACGTCGCACACATGGATTTCTACAGGCTTGAAGAACCGGCGGAAATCGATGAACTCGGCATTGACGAGGCGCTTGATGCAGGAATCGTCATTGTTGAATGGCCGTCGCGTGCTGCTGACTTGCTGCCGCCCGGCGGATTGCTGGTTGAACTGAGCGAAAAAGACGGCGGACGCAGCGCGCATCTGACCAGCAGCAGCGAGAGCTGGCGGGCGCGCCTCGAAAAACTGCAACACACAGACAGCCTGCTGGCGGACAGCGGCTGGGACACCGCAACCCGCCACAAGATGCCTGCCGATGCCTCGTCACGTCGTTACGAGCGCCTGAGCGACGGACCGGATGGTGCCAGCGGTCTGCTGATGGACATGCCGGCGCGTCCCGATGGTGCCCCTGTCCACAAAGGCCTGCCCTACAGTCGTATTGCGCACCTGGCAGAAGATATACGTGCGGTTGAAGCAATCAATAAAGGCCTGCTGGCACAAGGTTATTCAGCCCCGGAAATCCATGCCATCGACACACGCAACGGGCTCGCGGTCATCGAGGACTTCGGAGCTGCAAGTTTCCGGTCACTGCTCGATGACGCCGATCAGTTTTCCCTGTGCCTGACCAGTGCCGTGCTGATGCTGGCCAACATGGCGCAGACCAGCTGGCCGGACGAAATCGAACTGCCTTCGGGTGATGCCTACAAGCTGTCGCACTACGATATGGATGCGCTGCTGATCGAGGCGGAACTGTGCCTTGACTGGTACTGGCCGCATATGTGCAGTGGGCCGTTGCGCGACGAAGTGCGGGATGAATTCATGGGCGCATGGCGCGACGTTCTGCCAATGGTGCAGGTCAGTCGGCCGGTCTGGGTGCTGCGTGACTTTCATGTCGACAACCTGTTCTGGCTGCCCCGGCGAGACGGAGACCGCAAGATCGGCCTGATCGACACACAGGATTGTGTGCTGGGTCATCCGGCCTATGATCTTGCATCCTTGCTGCAGGATGTGCGCGTTACGATCCCTTCCGACGCCGAGAAAGACTACTACGACATGTATGTTGCTGCGCGCAGCGCCGATGATGTGGACTTCGACACCGGTTCGTTTGCGGCCGCCTACGCCATACTGGGAGCCCAGCGCGCCACCAAGATACTGGGCATTTTTGCCCGCCTGAATGCCCGCGACGGAAAACCGGGCTATCTCAGGCATTTGCCGCGCACCAGTGATGTGCTCGAGCACAATCTGCGCCACCCAGCCCTTGGCGCATTGAAAACATGGTTTGACAGGCATCTGCCGCACTCGCTGCGTGACGGTGCCGGTTCATGATCGGTTCACGCGCCATGGTGCTGGCGGCGGGACTGGGAACCCGCATGCGGCCTTTGACCCTGGATCGGCCCAAGCCGCTGATCGAGGTTGCCGGCAGATCACTGCTTGATCGCGGCGTGGATACACTCAAGCGCTCGGGCGTGACGCACATGGTTGTTAACAAGCATTACCTGCCGGAGCAGATCGAGGTTTGGGCAGATGGCAGACATGATCTGGACATCACGGTGCAGGATGAAACCGGCCTGCTGCTGGATACCGGCGGCGGTGTGGCGCGGGCATTGCCGCTATTGGGTGATGAGCCGTTTTTCGTATTGAACTCGGACTCGTTCTGGGTTGACGGGGCAATGCCGGCTTTGCAGCGTATGATAACGTTGTGGAATGATGGACAGATGGACTGCCTGTTACTGTTATCCGGCAAAACCCGTTCGGTCGGTTTTGACGGACCCGGTGATTTTGAAATGAACACGATGGGACAACTATCGCGCCGCAGCGGCGACACTGCACCCCTGGTCTATGCAGGTGCCTACATGGTGCATCCGCGATTGTTCGCCGACGCACCGGACGGTGCGTTTTCAATGAACCTGCTGTGGAACCAGGCAATCGCCAACCAGCGCCTTTATGGCATGGAGCACGATGACTGGTGGTTGCATGTCGGCACACCGGCAGCCATTACACAGGCAGAAGACAGGCTTGCCGCACTGGGCGCACCATGACGCAGCACGCCACAGCGTCCGTGTTCACCATCCCCGCGTCCAGCGGTTTTCTGCCAAGCCTTGTTGCATCCATCCTTAAAGGGCACTTGTTGCCAGGCCCTTCAGGCGCGCCGGATCCGCTTGAGTTGAGCACCTGGACAATCCTGCTGCCGACACGGCGCGCGGTGCGGGCCTGCCGTGAAGCCTTCATTGAGGCAGACCCGGATACAGCAAGACTGTTGCCGGTCATTCGCGCGCTGGGCGATGTGGACGAGGATGAACTCCATATCACCGGCGCGTATGGACCAGATGCAATAGGCGACCTGGACCTGCCGCCAGCCGCCACCCAGGTGCAGCGGCAATTTTTGCTGACACGCATTGTGAGTGACTGGGCAAGGTCGAACCCTGTCAGTCCGGCAGCGCGTGCCGTCAATGACAGCGTTTCACACGCGCTGCAGATGGCCGCCTCTCTTGTACAACTGATCGACAGTCTTGAAACCGGCGATATAACACTGGCTGATCTGCCTCAGCTGCTTGCCGGCGATCACGAGATGCCGCTGCATCGCACCGAGGCTGCCGACTTCCTGAACATCATTGCCCAGATCTACCCGGCTGCCATGGCCGACGCAGGCCTTATGGGACCGCAGGCACGCCGGTCGGCCCTGCTGCAGGCAGAGGCGGAAAGACTGCGGCAACAACCGCCGGCCGGCCCGGTGATCGCGGCAGGCTCCACCGGGTCGGTCCCTGCGACCGCCGATCTGCTGGCGACAATTGCCCGCCTGCCGCGCGGCGCGGTGATCCTGCCGGGTCTTGATCATCGCCTGGATGACGAAAGCTGGACCGGTATCCAGGCATCCCCGCAACAT
>JABDRA010000160.1 GCA_013041995.1 Anderseniella sp.
ACACTGGTTCGAGCACCTGCTGTTCCTGCGAAGCCGCTTTCACAGCTTCCTTGAGCGCCGTGGTCATGTCGGTTTTTTCCCAGGAGAACGAGCCATCACGACGTGGCTTGCGGCCAAAGTGGCCGTAGGCGGCAGTGCACGCATAGATCGGCTTGTTCAGATCAAGATGGCGTCGAATGCCTGACGGTGACAGATCCATACACGCGCGCAGGGCCTGCTCAAGCACAGCTTCATGCACCTTGCCGGTTCCGTGTGTATCCACATAAACCGACAAGGGCTGCGCCACGCCAATGGCATAGGAAAGCTGGATGGTGCAGCGTTCAGCAAGTTTTGCGGCCACAACATTCTTGGCCATATAGCGCGCCGCATAAGCCGCCGAACGGTCAACCTTGGTTGTATCCTTGCCGGAGAAAGCGCCGCCGCCATGCGGCGCGGCACCACCATAGGTATCAACTATGATCTTGCGGCCGGTCAGGCCGGCATCACCGTCGGGACCACCGATGACAAACTTGCCGGTGGGATTGATGTACCATTTGCAATCAGCAGAAATCGGCAACTCACCCAGCGCCTCGCGCACATAGGGCTCGATAACGTCACGTACCTTGGCCGAATCCCAGCTTTCATCGAGATGCTGGGTCGAGACGACAATCGATGTGACTTCCGATGGTTTTCCATCCACATAGCGGATGGTGACCTGGCTCTTGGCATCGGGCCCGAGCCTGGCGGCATCGCCTTCGCCCTTGTGGCGGGCTGCGGCCATCAGCTCGAGAATCTTGTGGGAGTAGTAAATCGGGGCCGGCATGAAATCCGGCGTTTCACGGCAGGCATACCCGAACATGATACCCTGATCACCTGCGCCTTCTTCACCCTGGCGGTCGGCGGCATTGTCCACGCCCTGGGCAATATCGGCTGACTGGGCATGCAGCAGCACATCGACCTTTGCGGTTTTCCAGTGAAAGCCCTCCTGCTCGTAACCGATGGCACGGATGGCACGGCGTGCCGCGGAACGGAACCTGCCCGGTGCTATAACCGGTTTACCCGCAGCGTCATGAACCACGTTGCCTGCCTTGTCCTTCTTGAACAGCGTATCGGGAACCCGAACCTCACCGGCAATCACCACGCGATTGGTTGTGGTCAGCGTTTCGCAGGCAACGCGAACATTCCATGGGTCAGTCCCGGTCTTGCGGGCTTCCTTGTAGACAAGGTCAACAATCTCGTCAGAGATGCGGTCACATACCTTGTCCGGATGACCTTCTGAAACTGATTCACTGGTGAAGAGATAGTTCTGACGTGCCATGGCTTGCAAACTCCGCGAATGGGACAGGATGATCGCCATATGCAGATTTCTTTATATGCAATGGCAGCCGAGTGGACGCCCTTTTGTCAGGCTGTGCGCATCACGTCAAGCCAACTTTGATTCATGCAGACAATTAACCGGAACAATATTGGCGGCAAAACCTCAGGTCTGGAGCGACGTGGGTTCAACTGAACCCATAAAGTTGTTCTATCACTTTGAAAGCGATCATTTTCATGATTTTTGGTCGTCTCAACCAAAAATCATTCTGAACTAGTCGGGCACAGCAGTGGCGATACCGGATACCGATTTAACCAGATCGAGAATATTGCGCCGGACTTCCGGGCTCTGGATTTCGGAAAATGTCCGAACCAGCTGGGCACCGTCCGGACTGGACAGAAACTCGATCATCTCAAACGAACCGGACGGCTTGTCAGCCTTGTCAGCATCGGCGCGGACCATATCGTCAAAGAAAAACTGAACCGGCACATCGAGAATACGCGACATGTCATACAGCCTGCTTGCGCTGATGCGATTGGAGCCTTTTTCGTACTTCTGTATCTGCTGAAAGGTCAGGTCGAGACTTTCACCAAGTTTTTCCTGGCTCATTCCGACCAGCATTCTCCGCATCCGCAGCCTGCTGCCAACATGTACGTCAATCGGATTTGGCGTTTTTATTGTCATCAGTCACCTGTCTCGCACAAGTTTGCGAAATGGCAAAAATTACCCGCTCGCAACAGTTTCAATTGGCTGATCAGTGGCCGCAGCGGCACACTGTTGTGAAGTTGTTTTCAAGGGGCATAGACGCGAACATGTGTTGCCGATTCACGCCTACGATCAGTTCTCATGCCCATCTGGTACACAAAACTTCTTCATCCGTCTACAAATTAAATAAACGGCAAAAATTGAACCCAACAGTGTCAGTAAACCAAAATCTCCGATCATCGCGTAAGGCGTTGCGGCCATGACAGCCGGCATGGCCACGTCGAGATGACCGGCAGTCCCCAGCGCAAGCTTCGCCCTGACACGACCAACCGGATCAATCATTGCTGAAATCCCGGTATTGGCAGCCCGTATCATCGGCACGCCCTGTTCGATTGCGCGAAACCGGGCATGGCCCAGATGCTGATGCGGCCCGCCCGACGTGCCAAACCAGGCATCGTTGGTTGCATTGACCAGCATTTCAGGCCGTGAATCATAAGGCACAGAGCGTGGGAACACCGCCTCGTAGCATATGAAGCCGGCAAATGCCGGCATCCCCTCGACCCGGATAACCCGATCTTCGCTGCCGGCCGAAAAACCCGGCGGCAGGTTTACAATCTGTCGTAATCCGATCGGCTCCAGCAACCATTGAAACGGCAAAAACTCTCCAAAGGGAACCAGCCGGACCTTGTCATGACGCGCTGCTATCTGACCATCAGCAGGAATCGCCAGCAAAGAATTGAAGATCAAGGCCTTGCCGGTGCTATCCGTTACGCGATGCAAACCACCGGTCAGCAGAGGCGAGCCTGCAGGCAGGCTGGCGATTACTCTGGTGCGCAACGCGCCATCTTCACCGATCAGTCGCGGCAGGGCACTTTCAGGCCAGACAATGACGGGAGGTGCCCTGAGGGACTGCTTGAACGGCGCCGCGCTCAGCCTCAGATATGTATCAATGATCCGGCTGGCATGTACCGGGTCCCACTTGTCCTTCTGGGAAATATTGGGCTGAACGATGCGAACCAGAATTGGATCGTTGGACGTGTTGCTGTCAACGATGTCGTAATAGGCAACAAGCCGCGCGCCGCCCCATATATTCAGACCGATTGCCGTGACTGCAACAATCACCGGAAACGCGATGCGTCCCGCCTTGATATGATGTGACCTGCCAGCAGGCCAAAGCACTGCGGGGGTTGCCGCAATCACGATTACAACCACGGTCATGCCGTATATGCCGATCAGGCTGGCGGTTTGGGAAAAACCGTCCAGCGACCCGGCTCCATAACCGGGCAAATTCCACGGAAACCCCGTCAGCAGATGGCCTCTGAGCCATTCGCCCACACCAATCAGCCCGGCCAGCAGCAGGACCCGGGGCCAGCCTGCTATCCACAAGATGGCTGCCGCGCCGAGCGCCAACCCCCAATACAGTGACAAATAGGCAGGCAGTCCGGCAACCGCGAACGGGATCAAAGCGGCGAACTTTTCCGGCTCCAGCCAGAAGGCTTCCGATATCCACCACAGCGATGGCACAAAATACCCGAATGCAAAGCACCATCCGACGGCAAAGCCTGCGCCAAAACGGCTCCAGTTTCCGGCCTGCCTTTGCACGGTGCCATCAAGCAGCCAGAGCAATATCGTGTAACTGACGAACAGGACCGGCCAGATGTCAAATGGCGGCAGGGACAGACAGGCCAACCCGCCTGCCAGCAAGGCTACAAGGCAACTGCGCCAAGCCGGCCCGGCCATTGTGGGTGCCAGTATGCCGGTCAGTTCTGCACCTGCGGGGTCGACTCTTCTGAGGCTTTCGCAGCGGGCTTGGCCGCACTGGCGGCTGGGCGTGCGGCACGCGGTTTGGTGTGGATGGCGACACGGCGCACCCGTCGCGGATCAGCGGCAATAATCTCAAACTCAATGCCGCTGGCATGCTTGACCAGCTCACCGCGGACCGGCACCCGGCCAAGCATGTGGAAGATCAAACCGCCAAGCGTATCGGCTTCTTCTTCTTCATCGGCCGGCAACAG
>JABDRA010000165.1 GCA_013041995.1 Anderseniella sp.
GCACACCTCCATCTATGTCTCGATTGCCGTCCTGATCATCACATGTCCCTGCGCCCTTGGCCTTGCAGTGCCGATTGCCCAGGTCGTCGCTGCCAACAGGCTGTATCGATGCGGTGTCATGGTGAAGGATGGCGCAGCGCTTGAAAAGCTGGCGGAAGTCGACACCGCCGTGTTCGACAAAACCGGCACATTGACACTAGGCGCCCCACATATCTCCGGTATTGCAGGCGGCAGCGATACGGATCACGCACTGGCCAGCCTGCTGGCCGGCCTGTCATCTCATCCCGCTGCAAAGGCTGTCGCACGCCTTCATGAAAACCACTCCAGCCTGTTGCTGTCCGATGTGGTTGAACATGCAGGTTTCGGCATGGAAGCGTTGTGGAAAGCGAAGCAGATACGCCTCGGACGGCGCGACTGGGTGGCGGAGATATCCGCCAGCCACAGCCTCGCAACCGATCACGGGTTCAGTGAAGTGTGCTTCGCTGTTGCCGGCGGCGACCTGGTCAGTTTCCGGTTGTCCGATACCATGCGCGCAGATGCGGCATCCACTGTTTCCGCCTTGCGCGCTGCCGGGCTCGATCTCGAAATATTGTCCGGCGATGCCGACACACCCGTGCAAGACGTGGCAGCAGCACTTGGTGTTTCCAGAGCCCGGTCCGCATTGAAACCTGCTGACAAGGTCGCGCGCATCGAAGAATTGCAGCACGCAGGCCACAAGGTTCTGTATGCTGGTGACGGCCTTAACGATGCACCCGCTTTGAGTGCGGCCCACGTTTCGATTGCACCGGCTTCGGGATCCGATGTCGGTCGCGCCTCCTCCGATCTCGTGTTCACCGGCAAGGGGTTGGGTTCGATCATGATCGCCTGGTCTGTTGCACGCAGAACCGGTAGAATCGTCCGGCAGAATTTTGCACTGGCCATCAGTTACAATTGCATCGCCATCCCGTTTGCGGTGCTGGGCTATGTCACCCCGCTGATCGCCGCAATTGCCATGTCGGCATCATCCATCGTGGTTGTTGCCAACAGCCTGCGACTGAACCTGGTGAGCCGCAATGAGATGCTCCCGGTTCCGGCAGCCGCGGCGCCTGCGCAAACAGACCTGGAACACGACCCGCAGACCCACACCAGGCAGGAGGTCATGGAATGAACCTGCTGATGTTCCTGATCCCCATAGCCCTGTTTCTCGGGTGCCTGGGACTTGCCGCTTTCATCTGGAGCCTGCGCAACGGCCAGTATGACGATCTCGACGGGGCAGCAGAACGCATACTGGATGACGATGACTGATACCAAAGGAAGTAATCATTGACCTGATCTCGCCGGCCGGATCGCCTGGACCAGCACGCACAACAACAGCGCAATTGCGGCCAGCACATAAAGTGATGCATCAAACCCGCCGGTGCGATCATGCAACAGCCCGAACATCACCGGGCCCATGACGCCGCCGATCTCGGCGAACGAGAAGAAGATGCCACCCGCAATGCCGGCGCGTTCCGGGCCGACATAATCCTGCTCGATCAGGGTGAGAATGCTGATCGTCATCATGGCACCGGATGCGGCACCAACCAGTACCAGCCCGGAAACAAGCAATGGGTAGGACCATCCCTGCAGCGCGACACAGCCCATGGCAGACATCAGGAACAGGCAGGTCAGGACCTTGCGCCGCCGCTTCGCCACCGCGAGCGCCGGAAACACCAGCGCGCCAATCACGCCGAATACAACCGCAATGGAGGCCAGATAACCGGCCTGCGCAGCCGTCAGGCCACCGGCCCGCAATATCTCGGGCAGCCAGTTGCGAAGCCCGTGATCTATTGTGAATACGCCCATGCCGACAGCCAGCAACAGCCAGGTGTTGCGATGCGAAAACAGGCCTGCCGCATCAGCCAGCCTGTATCCCTGCGGCGCGGCGCCTTGAGTGGCACTCTTTGCTGCAACTCGCCGGCCCGCCAACCAGATCAACAACCAGATGACGCCGGCGGAAACCGAACAAAACGCCCACAGCTGAAGCACTGCCCGCCAGTTGCCAAGCATCGGCAACAGCGTGCTCTGGGTCAGGGAATACGTCACAATGCCGGCAATCGCCGGCGCCGTAATGTAAATGCCCATGGCCAGGCCGCGCTGGCTGCCGGTAAACCATTTTGACACTGTCTGCGGCACACCGGCAGAGACAACCGGACCACCCAGGCCAAAAACCGCAACGGCAGCCAGCAGCGACCAATGGCTTTCAGCCAGCGACCGGCCGATACCGGACACGGCAATAATCACCGCTGCCAGTATCAGCATTCTGCCGGCGCCCAGGCGCTGCAGGGCAAAGCCGACGGGAATGGCGAGAAAGATGTAGACAAACTGCCAGGCGCCCAGCACCAGCCCCATGTCGGCACGGCTCAAATTGAGTTCAGCGGTGATCTCGGGAACCAGGGGCGCAAGGCTGGTAACGCTCAACCCGAAGACAAAATACAACAACCAGCAACCCGAAAGGACGACCCACCTGAAGCCGTCATCACTCATCGCTCACCGGTTTCATGAACGCAAAATCGCAGCCTTCGTCAGCCTGCAACACCTGCTCGGCATAGAGCTTGTCATAGCCGCGCAGTGTCGCTGCATCACGCGCGCTGGATGTATACCCTGCCCGGCGCCGGTCCAGCTCCTTGCCATCCACAAGCAGATCAATCGTCTTGTTTTCCACTGACAGGCGAATACGGTCGCCGTTGCGCACCAGGGCCAGTGGACCGGCCTGGGCTGCTTCCGGTGTCACATGAAGCACAATCGTGCCGAATGCCGTGCCTGACATCCTTGCATCGGATATCCGCACCATGTCCTTGACCTCTTGCGAGGATAGTTTCTTCGGGATCGGCAGATAGCCTGCCTCCGGCATGCCGGACGGGCTTGTCGGACCGGCGTTCTGCAGCACCAGAAAGTCATCTGCCGTGACATCCAGGTCCGGATCATCAATGCGTGCCGCCAGGTCTTCCAGTGAACTGAAGACAACTGCGCGTCCTTCCTTCTCGAACAATGTGTCATCAGCAGCCGATCGTTTCAGGATGGCCCCCCTCGGCGCCAGGGAACCGAACAGCGCCACCAGTCCACCCTTGGGCTCCAGCGGTGTACTGGCACTGGAAATAACCTTGCGATCTGCCGGTTGTGCCGGTTGCTCGAGCCGCTCTCCCAGTGTATCGCCGGTCACGGTCAGGCAGTCCAGGTTCAGCAATGGTTTCAATTCGCGCAACACCGCACCAAGACCGCCGGCATAGAAGAAGTCCTCCATATAGTGCGATCCGACCGGCTTCAGGTTGACCAGAACCGGCGTTGTCTCCGACAGGTCGTTCAGCCATGTCAGCGGGACATCGATGCCGGCCCTGCCCGCGACAGCCGTCAGGTGCACGATGGCGTTTGTCGATCCGCCCAGCGCCAGCAACACCCGCAATGCATTCTCTATGCTGTCACGCGTAATGACCTGCGAGGGCCTGATCGGTTGGCTGATCAGCTTGACCGCCGCAACACCTGTTGCCTCAGCCGCACGCAATCTGTCGGCATGCACTGCCGGAATGGCAGCGGTTCCCGGTAAAGACATGCCAAGTGCTTCTGCAATACACGCCATGGTCGACGCCGTGCCCATGACGGCACAGGTACCGGCGGTTGTTGCCAGTTTCATTTCAACGGTGTTGATCTCTTCACTATCGATCTCGCCGGCGCGATACTTGCCCCAGAATCGGCGACAATCGGTACAGGCGCCGAGACGTTCTTCGCCGTGGCGCGACGTCATCATCGGACCGGCAACAATCTGCACCGCCGGCAGATCAGCGGACATGGCCCCCATCAACTGGGCCGGCACCGTCTTGTCACACCCGCCCATGAGCACCACCGCATCCATCGGTTGCGCGCGGATCATTTCCTCGGTGTCCATCGACATCAGGTTGCGGAATTTCAGGCTGGTCGGGCTGAGAAACACCTCCCCGAGCGAAATGGTCGGAAACTCCACCGGCAGCGCGCCGGCCGTCAACACGCCGCGTTTGACCGCCTCCAGCATTTCCGGGAAATGCCGGTGGCAGTTGTTGTATCCGGACGGCGTGTAGGCGATGCCGACGATTTTCTTCGACAGTATGTCGCGCGAATAACCCATCGAGCTCGCGAACGACCGGCGCAGGTAAAGCGAAAAATCACGATCGCCATAGTTGGTCAGCCCCCTGGCGAGACCGAACTCTTTCTTGTCTGACATGTTGCGGCAATTATCCCGTTAAAGCTTCATCTTGACATACTTTGGCTCAAGATAGTCGTGGATGCCAAGCGACCCGCCTTCGCGCCCCATGCCGCTTTCCTTGATACCGCCAAATGGTGCCTCCGCGGTCGCAAGCAGCATTTCGTTGACCCCGACCATGCCGACTTCCATATCCTCTGATGCGCGCGTTGCGGTACCCAGGTCATGGGTAAACAAATACCCGGCCAGGCCAAACGGCAGCGAGTTGGCCCGCGTCATGACATCATCGTACTCGGTGAACGTGGTCAGTGGCGCAATCGGGCCGAACGGCTCTTCAGTCATCACCATGGCATCGTCCGGCACC
>JABDRA010000166.1 GCA_013041995.1 Anderseniella sp.
TGGCCGGTGTCGGAGAGTGATCCCGTGAATTAAACGCGAAAGCCTCTAACGGCTTTCCCTGCGCGCCATGAAGGCAAGCCGTTCAAACAGGGCGACGTCCTGTTCGTTCTTCAACAATGCGCCATGCAGCGGCGGGATGACCTTGGTCGGGTCTTTCTGGCGCAGCGTTTCCGGGGTGACATCCTCATTGAGCAACAGCTTTATCCAGTCGAGGAGTTCAGATGTAGATGGTTTTTTCTTCAGGCCCGGCACCTCGCGAACCTCATAAAAAATATTCAGAGCTTCACTGACCAGGCGCTGCTTCAGGCCGGGATAGTGAACTTCGATGATTTCGGCCATGGTGTCGGCGTCGGGAAACTTGATGAAGTGGAAGAAACACCGGCGCAGGAAGGCGTCCGGCAGCTCCTTTTCGTTGTTGGAAGTAATGATCACCACCGGCCGGTTTTCCGCCTTGACGGTTTCGCCGGTCTCATAGACATGGAACTCCATGCGGTCGAGTTCCTGGAGCAGATCGTTCGGAAACTCGATATCGGCCTTGTCGATTTCATCGATCAGCAGCACAGAGCGCTGCTCAGCGGTGAATGCCTCCCACAGCTTGCCGCGCTTGATGTAGTTCTTGATGTCATGCACGCGCTCATCGCCCAACTGGCTGTCGCGAAGGCGCGATACCGCATCATATTCATACAACCCCTGCTGGGCCTTGGTCGTGGACTTGATGTGCCATTCCAGCAGCGGTGTATCGATTGCCTTGGCAACCTCGTGGGCCAGAACGGTTTTGCCCGTGCCCGGTTCGCCCTTGATGAGAAGGGGTCTCTCCAGCACGATCGCCGCATTGACGGCCACACGCAGGTCTTCGGTAGCGATATAGTCGCTGGTGCCTTCAAATCTCATATCGCTGGTCGGGCCTTTCCATCGGTTTGTCATCGTGAATGCAGTCAGGCTTTGTGCCCTAAGCCGGTGTTGCTTGCAATGGCCGGGGCAATTGCACGAAACAAGTGGAAGCAACGACATGCGAATTGCCTGAAAGCCGGTAACTGTCAATAACCCTTCATGGAATCACTTTTCGCTGCCCGTCTCATTAACCGGTTGCGCGCGCGTTGCGCGGACGATATAGAGGCGCAATCAGTCGCAGTTTTTGAACCGAGGATTGAAGTTCATGGGAGAGAACAAGCCGATTCCGCTATCCAAGCTGGAAAAGGAGCCGTTCATGAGCGAACGGCAACAAGAATACTTCCGGGCAAAGCTTCTTGCCTGGAAAGAAGACATTCTGCGTGAAAGCCGTGAGACACTGCAAAACCTGCAGACAGAAAATCTCGTACTGCCGGATGCAGCAGACAGGGCGTCCACGGAAACAGACCGGTCGCTGGAGCTTCGTACCCGTGACAGGCAGCGCAAGCTGATCGCAAAAATAGAGTCTGCCTTGAAACGTATTGACGATAATATTTACGGGTACTGCGAGGAAACCGGAGAGCCGATTTCACTGCGCCGCCTTGATGCCCGTCCCATCGCCACACTTTCTGTCGAGGCCCAGGAACGTCACGAGCGTCGCGAAAAGGTCTATCGTGATGATTGAACGGCAGGTCTAGAGTATCCGTATTGGTCAAGCTAGTTTTGCTTTCCATTTTCTGTCGTGTCTGATGAGGGCGTTTGCGAGTTCGATTAGCTTTCGCATGATAGTTGTTAGTGCGACCTTGGCAGGTTTTCCGGCGTTGATCATGGCCTGGTATTTATCACGCAGGTCGGGATTGAACCGGGAGGCGACGAGGGCTGGCATATAGAGGGCGTCACGCAGGTGTTTTCGTCCGCCCTGGAGGAAGGCCTTGCCTTTCCACGTCCCGGATTGGCGCGTCATCGGCGCCAGGCCTGCAAGGCAAGCAGCCTGCTTTTTGCCCAGTGTGCCGATTTCGGGGCACTCGATGAGGATCGCTGCGGCGGCCACTTCGCCTATTCCGTGAATTGAACGCAGGATGGCATACGCCCGTGTGCGTTTTGGACAAGCATTGATCAGGCTTGCCATTTCACTTTGAAGCGCTTCGAGCTGGCGCTCGATCTGGGCAAGGCGGGCTTTTGTCTGGCGCCGGGTAAAGCCCAGTGTTTGTGTCTTGAGACGGTTCTTGAGGCGGGTGCGATCCTTGACCAATGCCATGCGGGCTATCTGCAACTCTTTGAGTTCATTTTGATCTTCAGCCGCAGGCTCGTCGGGAACCAAATCCAGGGCTGAGCCCATCTGAGCCAACATCCGGGCGTCCACTGCGTCGGTTTTTGCCCGCGTCCCGCACGCCTGAGCAAACCGGCGCGCCTGCAGTGGGTTGACCTTCACCAGTGGTAGCCGTCTCGAAAAGACCTGCTCGAAACGGGCATGGTAAGGCCCGGTCGCCTCGTAGACCACAAGGTCGGGCTGCTTTGGCCCGATAAAGCGCGTCAGGGCCCTGAACCCGACCGGGTCATTGCTGAAACGTGCTGATGTGCCGGGGTCAGGGCGATACACGTCCAGATGGGCTTTCGAGATGTCGATACCGATGCTATCCTTCATTGTCTTCATCATGTCCTTTGCTTGTCGTAGAGGGCCTCGCGCCGCTCTGTATCCGTTCAGGCCTCATGAGAAGACGGTGGCTGATCACACTCTAGAACGGTCCATCACGACCAAGCCAATGACGATCCAGCCACCGCCACTGCACGCCATAATTGGCATGGCGTGCAGTGGCTTTATCTTTCCACATGCCTGGGAAAATCATAAGACAAGCAACATGGGTTCA
>JABDRA010000242.1 GCA_013041995.1 Anderseniella sp.
CATCAGGACAGGCCTTTGCCAGAGCAGCGGCCATGGCACGCTCATGGACAGGATTTGCATAGGCATGCATCAGGCCGACCGCCACCGCCTCATAGCCACCGCCGGCAATCTTCGCCGCCAAGGCGTCTGCTTCGGCCGGATCAAGCGGTTTAAGCACCTTGCCGGTAGAATCCATGCGCTCCGACAGGGTCAGCCGATGCGCCCGGTCCACCAGTGGTCTGGGCAGGACAATATTGAGGTCGTACTGCTCGAAGCGGTTCTCATTGCGCATCTCGATGACATCGCGAAACCCTTCCGTGGTGACAAACGCCGTCCTGGCGCCTCGGCGTTCGATCAGCGCGTTGGTCACCAGGGTCGTACCATGGATCACCATGGTGATTTCGGCCGCATCTATGCCTGCCCGCTCGGTGACCTGCTGCAAAGCCAGTACCACTGCCCTGTCGGGGCTTTCCTGGTCGGTCAGCACCTTGGTGGATACGATCTTGCCGTCTACTTCCAGGGCAACATCGGTAAATGTGCCGCCAATATCCACACCGGCGCGAACCGGTTGCGCAGTACCTGACCCCATGCAAACAAACCCCGTGACTTACTTCGTGATGATTTCCGGCCCCATCAACGTGGTTGGCAACCAGGTTGAGATGATCGGAATATAGGTGATCATGATCAGGAACACGAACATGATTCCAACCCATGGCAGCGCTGCCTTGACGACATTGATCACCGACATCTGGGCGACACCGGCTGTCACAAACAGGTTTAGTCCGACCGGCGGGGTTATCATGCCGATTTCCATGTTCACCACCATGATTATGCCTAAGTGAATAGGATCAATGCCCAGTTCCACGGCAATCGGAAACACCAGGGGCGCTACGATCACCAGCAGGCCCGAAGGCTCCATGAACTGCCCGCCGATCAGCAAAATGACATTGACGATAATCAGGAACATGATCGGCCCGAGACCGGCCGCCAGCATGGCTTCAGTGATCACTTGCGGGATGCACTCTTCGGTCAGCACGTGCTTGAGGATCAACGCATTTGCGATGATGAACATAAGCATGATCGTCAGCTTGCCGGCATCCACCAGTGTCTTGCGGGTATCCGGGTGGGAAATTACTGTCATGACACTGGAAAGATGACGGAAGAACGGCCGGTTTGGTTCACCTTCGGCAGTCGCCAGAGGCCCCATGTCCTTGTAGATGAAATTGGCGATGATGAAGGCATAGACAGCCGAAACGGCTGCGGCCTCGGTCGGGGTGAAGATACCGCCGTAAATGCCGCCGAGAATGATGATGATCAGCATCAGGCCCCAACCTGCATCGCGGCCTGCCTCCCACACTTCGCCCCAGCCTTTCCAGGGTTGTGACGGCAGGCCTTTCCACTTGGCCCAGATGAAAATGCCGGCCATCAGCATGAATCCGGCCAGCAGTCCGGGAAAGACACCCGCCAGGAACATCCGGCCAACCGACACGTCGGTCGCAGCGGCATAGACCACCATGACAATGGATGGCGGGATCAGGATGCCCAGCGTACCGGCATTGCAGATGACGCCGGCGGCAAATTCGCGTGAATACCCGACCTGCCGCATACCTGCGATGACAATCGACCCGATGGCCACAACTGTTGCGGGCGAAGACCCCGACAAGGCAGCAAACATCATGCAGGCAACGACGCCTGCAATGGCGAGGCCGCCCTGGAAATGACCCACCAGCGCGATTGAAAACCGGATGATGCGCCGGGCCACGCCGCCGGTGGACATGAAGCTGGACGCAAGAATGAAAAATGGAATGGCGAGCAGCGTATAGTGCCCGTCAAACGCGGAAAACAACGTTTGCGCTATCGACGATAATGAGGTGCCGGAATGCAACAGCAGGAAAGTGATACTCGACAAACCGAGGGCAAACGCAATCGGCACGCCGATCAACATCAGGCCAATGATAAGGGCAAACAGCAGGACGACTTCCATCGGATCAGCCCTCCTCTTTCTTGGCAGCAGGGATCTGATCCTCTACCTCATGGGAGACAATCAGCATGTCGTCCTTGCCGGTCGCTATGCGCCAGGTCGCCTGCAGCAATCGATACAGGAGCAACGCCATGGCCAGCGGCAGCACCGCATAAGGGATGAACCGCGGCAATTTCTCATAGCGTTCGCCGTCATTCAGCCAGTCGGCGAAAAACTGCAAAAAGAACGGCATCGGCACATCGTCGGTTTCATAAAATGCCTGCGGGCCAACGAACGGCGACCAATAGTCCCACGCCCCCTTCAGCATCAGCACGGCAAAGGCGACACAGCATAAAGCAGCAATCAGCGCACAGGCTCTGCGGCCGCCCTCAGGCAGCAGGTTCACCAAAACGTCGACACCAATGTGGAACCGCTTCTTGATGCCATAGGACACCCCCATCAGCACCAGCCAGGCAAACAGGAATACGGTGGTTTCAAGCGCCCACAGAATGTTGGAATTGAAGAGGTAACGCGCCACCACGTTGGCGAAGGTAATCAATGTCATGATGGCAAGCGTGGCCGCCATGAAGGTTTCTTCGATGGTGTCGCCGATTGAAGTCCGGCCGTCTGATCCCTGCCCCGACATGACTGATCCCTCCCGATTATCTGTCTACCCACCCCAAGGTTTGCACATAAAAAAAAACTCCGCCACCGGCTTTGACAGCCGATGACGGAGTTAACTCGCGAAAGCTATAGTTTAGCTGCCCTTGTTGTAGGACTGCGCAGCATCAATCAGGTCCTGGCCGATGTCGCCTTCGAACTTCGCCCATACTGGTTTCAGTGCATCGACCCAGGCTTTGCGCTGGGCTGCATCGAGCGTACGGACAACACCACCGGAATCGATGATCTTCTGCTTGTTGGCTTCGTTGACCGCCGTGGACTCGCCATTGCGGGTTTCGGTGACTTCCTTGAGGATCTGCGCCAACTGATCGCGCACGGCCGGGTCAAGCCCGTCCCACCATTTGCCCGACGTGACAACCAGGTAATCGATGATGCCGTGGTTGGTTTCCGTCACACCGTCCTGCACTTCGAAGAACTTCTTGCCATAGATGTTCGACCAAGTGTTTTCCTGGCCATCGATGACCTTGGTCTGCAAACCGCCATAGACTTCCTTGAACGACATCTTCTGGGGATTTGCGCCCAGTTGTTCAAACTGCGCCACCAGCACATCCGATGCCTGCACGCGGAACTTCAGCCCGCTTGCATCTTCCGGCGAAATCAATGGTTTGGAGGCCGACATCTGCTTCATGCCGTTGTGCCAGAACGCCAGCCCCTGCAGGCCGCGTTTCTTCATGGCGTTTTTCAGCTTCTCGCCATCAGCAGAGGTCTGGAACCGGTCAACTGCACTAATGTCTTCAAACAGGAACGGCAGGTCGAACAGGCGGAACTTCTTGGTGAATTTTTCAAACTTCGACAGGGACGGAGCCGCCAGTTGCACATCACCTGACAAGAGAGCTTCCAGCACCTTGTTGTCATCATAAAGAGATGAATTCGGGAACACTTCCATGCACGCCTTGCCGTTCATTTCCTTGTTGACACGTTCGGCCAGCAAGGTTGCGGCAATGCCTTTTGGATGCTTGTCGGTATTGGTCACGTGGCTGAACTTGATCACCTCTTCGCCGGGATCACAATTGGCCAGCGCACCGGTTGCTGACATGGCCACAAAGCTGGTGGCAACTGCCAGTGCTTTGAAAAATTTCATGGGTACTTCCTCCACTCGGTTTAATAACTTTTTTCACTTGAGAAACCTGAAACGCGGTTTTCAGGATCTTCCTGCCGACGCACATTCAGTACGCGTCGATCAATACCAATTACCCTTTTTGGGCGTTTGAATCTACACCGGGTTTCATCCTTGCGAGGTTGATCGACATCAATGATCAGGCCTGCCAGCCAGTGCATATAGTACAGTAAAGCAAAAAAGGATCGCCCATGAAACAATTGATCACCACCGGTGCACTACTTGCATTTGCGATAATGGCAGCAAGCCAGCCGCTATTGGCTGAAGACATACCTGCCTGGCAACTCGCCTTGCAAGGTCAGTTGCTGGCCGAAAAGCAGTGCAACCTGAACTACCTGACCAACGTCAAGGTGCAGGAAATTGGCGCGATCACCAGTATTGAGGCGCGTGCGCATTGCGTGAACGGACAAGCCTATGATGTGCGCTCGATGAGCGGCACCGACAAATTTGACATTCGCGAATGCGGCATGACCGTTTGCTGAGACAGCTTTAATTCCGCTCACAATGCAGGCTGTGCCGTGCTATCTGTGAACAACAATTCGGCTGATCGCGCCTGCCTTGTCGAAATGAATTTCCTCCACCCCGGACGAGTTGGTTCCGCCCAGTGCGATCACGAAATCGAACACCACATGGCCGGAGTGCCACCGGTAGTCTTCCACCTGCCAGCGGACATCCGGGTTGGCGGCAAAGAACGACTGCATCATCGTCGTGATCGCGTCGACCCCGTCATGGGCCCCCACACCTGCGGAACGATATGAGCATTCAGGCGCAAGCATCAGCCTGATGCCGCCAATGTCATGGTCGTTTGACGCCGCGACGTAGCTTTCAGCCTTCTTGATCAAATCGTCCATGGCTGGCGCCTATCTCGCTGTTAAACTCATTACCGCTACAACACCGGATAAGAGCCATCTGCATCATGGGTTTCTTCGCCCACCAGCGCCGGTGTGAAGACACAGACAATGCGCAAATCCGTGGTGGCTTCAAGTTCATGGCGATCATGCTTGTCGAGTGTGTACATAACCCCCGGTGCCAGTGCATATGTCTTGCCGGATGCACAATCCTTAACAATACCCTCGCCGTCGATGATCAGGTTTGCCTCAACATGGTTCTTGTACTCCATCATCTGCCTTGTCCCCGCAGCGACCGTTGTCTGTGTCAGGGTAAAGCCGACACCATCATCACGCAGCAGATACCGTGAACTGGTCCATGCACCGGGGTTTTCACGATACCTGCCTTGAGCTTTCAGGTCTTCCAGCGATCTGACAATCATGGTGGCCTCTCAGTTTTGTGTTCAGTCGGAAAACTGCATATCACAGGCCATCCCGCATTTGCGCTTTGAATTCTCACGCGTCCGGGTCAGGGCGCTGCACCCCGGCCCGGCATATCTGCCAGGCCATATAAACCCGGTAGAGCAAATAGTGCCAGACGGCGCCCTCTCCAATGATCGGCCTGTGGTGTTCCGGCGACACTGTACCCCGGTCGGGTACATCAGAAGCAAAAATCACATATTCATATCCACGTATCTTTATTTGCAGAGACAATTGTGGAAATTTGCGGAAAGATATGGAATTTTCTTCTTCTTTGTTGCCTTGGCGTACGAATTTCTGCACACCATAGATAACTGTGGTCTGTTGCAC
>JABDRA010000180.1 GCA_013041995.1 Anderseniella sp.
GGTGCAGGCTTTTCAACTGGAAGGGTTGCAGAAGAGGGTCCGTGCTTCGCGGTTCCGATGTCACGCTGCTTTCGGTCTTCAACATGCGAATAAGAGCCTCCCGCTGAAGTGATGAAGCCGATCTGGCGCCGATCTTCACCGGCATATTTCACGGCATTTCGGAAAACCTTGCAAGCTGAATGAGGGGCTCAGCCGCGCGTCGCTCAGGCGGCCAGTGCAGCCGCCATGAAAGCGGTCAGTTTGGCCCCGTCGAGCCGTCCATTTGTGCGAACCCCGGTGCACAGATCCAGGCCAAATGGCTTGACGTCCCGGACCGCCTGCCGGGCGTTGTCTGCGCTCAGGCCACCGGCCAGGAACACCGGCAACGGGCTTGCCTCGACGAACGCCCGGCTGATCGACCAGTCATGCCGGCGGCCGGTGCCGCCGAGTTCCGTGGCGTCAGCGCCTGGTCGGCCGGAATCCAGCAGAAACGCGTGCATGTAGGGGGCATAGACCGGGATCAGGTCAAGCGCGCGCTCGGCCTCGACGTGGATGACCTGTACCCGGCGCACATGCGGTTGCAGGACAGCCAGCTTTGCCGCTTCTGCCTGATCGATGTGTGAAACAATCTGCACGGTGGTCGGTCGTGTTCGGTCCAGATGCCGCGATATCGCGTCCGCGGTGGTCTCGGCAGTCAGCATGAAAGTTGCGACCGGCGGTGGAACCCATGCGGCGATATCGGCAATTTCCTCATCGCTGATGGAGCCGGGACCGGACGGCATCCGGGCAACAAGCCCGACGGCATCTGCGCCCGCGTTGATTGCAATCTGTGCTTCTTCCCGTGAGGCGATGCAACACACTTTGATCCTGACTCGCATGGCGACAAATTACCTCTCCGAATTGGGGTCAGGATATGAGGCGGTCGCCGGGCCGCGTGAAAATCTGTCCGAAACCCTTGATATGGTCACCGATACCGGCGCGCCTTAGGCAACTCCAGAATTGCGCCTGGTTGCTGGTGATCACCGGTTTGCCGGTCAGTTGCTCGATCTCTTCGGCGACGTCCAGTGAGCGGATGCCACCGCACGACAGAAAGATCGCATCTGCGTCCGGTCGGTCGACCTCCTGCGCAAAAGTTTTCCAGTAGCCGGGCGTGACACGGCCGAACTCGATGCCGGTGGTCAGGTTCAGTCCCTGAATGTCGAGGACCTCAAACCCCTTGGCTGTCAGGAATTCCGCTTCCGCGGTATTGATCTCATCCAGATACGGCGTGCCGACAACCAGTTTCTGCGCCCCCAGTTCGCGCAGCGCATTCACAACGCCGGTCACCAGGCACATCGGTTTTGCCCACGGCGCTCCCTTGCGGATTTCTTCATAAATGCGCTCTTCGCCGATGACGATGGAGCCGCTGGTGCAACTGTAACTGATCACGTCCGGCTTGGTGTCCGGTTGCAGCCGCGACGCGGCATCCGCCATGTGCTCGATGTGCCGGGCCAGGGTTTCGGTTGTGGTGTAGTCGTCGGTCTTGAGCCGCGTGATATGAACCGCCACGCCCTCCGGCGCCAACGCGAAAAAATCAGATTTAGCAGCCAGGTCCGTTGACATCAGAATGAACCCGAGTTTGGCTCGATGATGCTTGCCCTGATCCAGTTCGGGTGTTCGGTGGGCAGAGGTCACCATGTTACCGGTCTCGAACATGTCCAATCGCCTCCTGCCTGATCGCTTGTCTGCAAACTACACGGCATTCCGATTGTGGGTTCAAGTCGAAACCAGCATCGCGGTCAATGCGGACGCTGGTTTGGATGTTCGTGCGAGTGCACTTGTTCAGGTTACCTGTTGACCTTCGCGCCATACATCCTGGGGAAGCTCCAGCAACCTGTTCAGCATCCACTGACCAGCCACGCCGAGGGCGCGTTGCTCGGTCCATACGGCGTCCACGCCCTGCAGGATATCGCTTTGCTGAAAGGCGTAGTTCAGTTGCGCCAGCTCTGCGGCCCCGATCCGGTCTGCGATGATGGAATAGGGCAGTTCAGCCCAGCCAAAACCCTGAACAACGAGCTCAAGGACCAGCATGGGGTTTTCCGCATACCAAACGGAAGGGCTTTTGCGATTGCCCGGGCAGCCGGTTTCTGTCGTTGGGCGGCTTTGCGGGACCAGCTCACGGTATCTTCTCAGGTCCGCATGCCTGACCTGGGTCAGGCCCGCCAGGGGATGGTCGCGCGCCGCCACAGGGACCGTTCTGGAATAACCGACGCCGCGAAACTGGAACCCGGTGGGGTAGCTTTCCTGCTCGATCATCAGGCCAAGTTCGGCGCGTCCCTGTTTCAGCAACACGGCCATGTCGGTTGAGTCCGGGGTCAGGATTTCGAGCGATACATGGGCAAAAGCTGAGCCGAAATCACGCAGCAGACCCAGCAGTGGCTGTATGCTGATGCCCTGTTCAATCGCCACGCAGAGACGGCCCTCAACACCTTGTGACATCGACGTGGCCCTGGCCAGGAACTCCTGGTTACCCAGCAGAATTCCCCTGGCATTCGGCAGCAGTGCTGCGCCCGCTGCAGTCAGGACCGGATTTCGGCCTCTGCGGTCGAATAGCTGAACGTCCGCGTCGACCTCCAGGTTTGCAATCGCGCTGGACACCGCCGACTGTGCCTTGCCCATCTGTCGCGCGGCAGCTGAAAACGAACCGAGTTCGGCAGCCAGAACGAAAGCCCGGAAATTCTCAATGTTTGGCATGAAATTACCCATCTGTAATTCAGATATAAAATAACTATTATATGGCTGTAATTCAGATATAAAGGAGAAAATTCCGGAGCACGAACAATGTCGCAATCACCAGCCATGCGGACTGGCGCAGACCGTCTGCGCTACACAGTCACATTCGAAATGACATTGCTGGTGCTGCTGGTCCCGGCGGGTGCTGCCTTTTTCGACAAGGGATGGGCTGACATCGGTCTTCTGGGCCTGATCCTGTCGACCAAGGCAATGCTGGTGAACCTGGCCTACAACTGGGTGTTTGATCATATTGACGCCAGGGCCAACCGGATATCGTCTGACCGCTCCACGCTCGGCCGCATCCTGCACGCTGTCGGATTTGAACTCTCGTTGGTGATTACATCGCTGCCCATCTATGTCTGGTGGTTGAACATTTCCCTGCTCGAAGCCCTGATGACCGATCTGATCGTGACCTCCTTCGTTGTTGCCTATACCTATCTGTTTACTCTCGGCTATGATCGGCTGTTTCCGGTTGTGCCGGTGCGGGTGCCCGTTAAGGCTGAGTAATGGCAGCTCCAGGCCCCTTTGATAGTGAGTAAGGAGGAGGGATAACTATGACTTATGTTGATGGTTTTGTAGCTGCGGTACCGACCGCGAACAGGCAGAAGTTCATAGATCACGCACGCTATTGCGCGCAGATATTCAAGGACCACGGCGCGCTGAAAGTGGTGGAGAACTGGGGCGATGACGTGCCTGACGGCAAGCTGACCTCGTTCCCTATGGCGGTCAAGAAGGAAGCGGACGAAACGGTGGTATTCTCGTGGATCGTGTGGCCGTCGAAAGAAGCCCATGAAAACGGTTGGGAGAAGATAATGGCAGACGAGCGCATGAGCCCCGAGAACGCAGAGATGCCCTTTGACGGCAAGCGCATACTGTTTGGCCGGTTTGAGACTATACTCGAAGAGTAGGTTTTAAATTCTGGTTATGCAGAACAGGTGATCGTGATGTCCACAATACGCCAGAGCGACGATGACGTGCCGTTTCTGGATCCGTCCGATCCGGATTTCTCCATCCGATCCGATGAGGTGTTGCAAGCTCGCGACATGAGCTGGTGGGCAAGGACACCTTATGGCCTGGCTGTATTGCGCTATGGCGAAATGAAGCAGATGATCAATCATCCGCTGTTGCGGCAGGGATCATACCGCTGGCCGGAGCACAACCATGCAGGCGGGGTGTGGGCACAATGGTGGAAGCGCATGATGTTGAACCGGGAAGGCGCCGATCACGCCAGGCTGCGCAAGCTCGGAGCGCCGGCGTTTGCTCCAAGGCTGGCCGCCGGGATGATTCCGAAATTCCAGCAGCTTGCCGATGATCTGATCCGTGACTTTGAGCGGGAAGGCAAATGTGAGTTCATGAGCCGGTTTGCCGAGCCCTACGCAACCCGTGTGGTTTGCGAACTTGTCGGGGTTTCACACCAGCAATGGCAGGAGTTTGCTGATCTTGCCGTCACCATGGGGCTGGCGCTGGGGGTGACCTATGCCCGCGATGAAGCCAGGATCAATGCGGCCACCCAGAGGTTTTTTGCCATTGCCGGGCAGATAGTCGCTGACCGCCGGCGCGAGCCAAGGGACGGTTTCATCAGCGCCTTGATCAATGCTAATGAGGACAAGGACGCCCTGAGTGATCAGGAGCTGTACGACATGATCGTGCTGTCGATCTTTGGTGGTATCGATACGACACGAAGCCAGATCGGACTGGCCATGGCCATGTTCATTGAACACCCTGATCAGTGGAAACTGCTGGGTGACAATCCTGACCTGGCCCGCCCGGCCGTGGAAGAGGTCATGCGCCTGCGCCCGACCACCACCTGGGTAACCCGCGAGGCCACCGAGGACTTTGAATTCAAGGGCGTGCCGATTGCCAAAGGCACCACCATTCACCTGTTCTCGAGCGCGGCCGCGAGTGATCCCGACCACTTCACCCCCGGTTTCGACATCACCGCGCAGCGCAAGCCGCATTTGGGCTTCGGCGGCGGCAGGCATCACTGTATCGGATCGCAGATCGCCAGGGGCGACATGACCGAAGCGCTGAAGCTGCTGGCGCAACGGCTGAAGAACCCGGTCTATGCCGGCGAACCACAGTGGCTGCCGGACAGCGGCAATACCGGACCGGTCAGCCTGCCGATGGCTTTTGATATGGTTGCCGGTAGGCCCAGTGTGAGCAAACACCGTTAACTTCACTGTAATTGATGCCTTTTAACACGACATTGCCGTGGGCCATGCAGTTGTTTCGTGGATTGGAGATGGCTATTGGCTATTGTGACTTATTTGTCACAGTTTCCATTTTTCTGGTGAATTAACTGCTTAATGGTTGAAAAATCGCGTCCGGTCGGTAGATTGTCTTTGGGTAATGATTTGGGACAAGGGCTTATTATCATGAAATTCATTCTCCGTTCTGCGGTTGCCGCGTTGGCCTTGGGTGCATTTGCAGGAAACGCCAATGCGGACATGGCCGACGTACCGAGCATGTGGAATGGGTTTTATGTTGGTGGGCAAGGGGGCTACTACAGCTCTGAGACGATCTTTCCTTCCAATATTTTGGTAATTGGTGACACTGGACTGGGTGAAGGCTTCACGGCAGGTGGCTATATCGGCTACAATCAGATGATCAGTGAACATTGGCTGGCTGGCATTGAAGGTGACTACAATGCCGCGTTTGATGAAATCAGCACTGGGAAAAAGAATTCACCCTACGAATTGGACGCTTTTGGCAGTCTGCGCGCACGTATTGGTTTCGTTCACGATAGCACACTTCTCTTCGTAACAGGCGGGTTGGCTCTGGCTGATTTCTCACCAACTGGTGGAGCGCCGTCTGTAGACCTGGAAGTCGGGTATGCCGTCGGTGCAGGTGTCGAACAGTTCGTCACGGAGAACATGAGCGTGAAGCTTGAGTTCCTGTATATGGGCTTCGACCTTGATACGCCTTTTGGACCACCAGGTACCGACGGAGAAATTGCGACTGTACGTGGTGGATTTGCATTCCATTTCTGACTAGGGTGATTTCTGGAACCGTCGGCTTCTCAACTTTTCCCAAGCTGATCGCAGCTTCAATCCTGTGCGGGACGAGGGAGATATGTCTTTGAGCGTTGAGGAAGCGAAAAACATTCTGGCGAAATGTTTGTTTGTCAGCCCAGATTCAATCGATGATGATGATGTCATTGCTGAGATAAAGCCCATCGACAGCCTTGCGTTTGAAACAATCATGCTTGAAGTGGAAGAGTCAACGGGCCAGCCAATAGACCCAATAGATATATTGCAGCTTCAGACAGTTGCTGACCTTGCAAAAATCATTGCAAACAAGAAGTAAACTTAACTTGCCTGCGGTTCGAAGTGGCAGGCAGACTTGATGACCAGCGAATTATGTAACCTGCTGTATCAGCACGCCCGCAGCCGGCCCGGCGAAGACTTCTGGACAGAAGTCGGCGGTGAACGTGTTTTTCTGGTGCAATCAGCGGCTCTCGCCCGAAACATTCTTGAAAACCCTGATGATTTCTACAAGGACATGAGCAATATGGTCCAGGTCGCCGGACACTCCCGGCTCACTGAAAACGGTTATCCGTGGGAGGTGCTGTTGCGTGCGTCTCAGCCTGTTCTGGCCAATATCAACATTGGCAGCGTGTGCGAAACTGCATTTAAGCATGCAAAGGCTGCGGTTGAAACTCTGACCCGCGCCCAGAATGAAGACGCGCCGAGGATCGACCATTTGGTTGTCGAGGAAACCACTGCACGTGTCTTGTCCGAATTGGTGTTCGAGATGGATCTCTCTGTACTTGGGCCGGACGTGGTAAGCGACGTTTCCGAATTCATGAGGTATATCAAGGTCAACACACCTTATTCCGGCAGCTTTGCCCGGGAACACGGAGTTGCGGAATTTCGTGACCTGGGAAACTTGCGTCTGAGATGGCTGAAAAGGTTTTCCAACTTACCACAGGCGGCTCGAGACAGTAGATTCTTTAAACGAATAGGCAGTGCCACCGCCAAACCCGAAGTCTCGGCTACTCTCGAGCAGGAGGTGTTGTTTCTACTCGGCGCAGGAAGTGAAACGTCTGCAGCAACAATTTCCTGGGCAATGCTGTTCCTGGCCGATCATCCACTGCTGCAGGCTGATCTGAGAACTGCATTGGATCAATATTGGGTTGAAGGCAATTTGGACTTCCGCCCGCTGTTGAGAGATCGCGGTTTGGCATCTTTTGTATGCGAGGTTATGTGCATGTATCCGGCAGTTCCAATGGTCGTAAGATCGCCGAACAAGGATACTTGCATGGAAAATGATGATTTTCACCATGACAGCCACATAATTATCTCGCTGCTGGGGGTAGGGCATGGCCTGTTGGTCCAGCCGAGCGGAAAGGGCCTCAGATTGCATCATCTGACCAAAACTCAAGGTGACCTGAATAACTTGCTGCGGTTCGGAAGCGGGCCTAGAAAGTGTGGTGGGCAACGCATGGC
>JABDRA010000181.1 GCA_013041995.1 Anderseniella sp.
TACGGCGCGCTCTGTATCTGGCAGCCATCGGAACAATGTCCGGACAGTCCCGCTTTGCCAAAACATACCGCCAGCTCATCGAAACCGGAAAACCACCAAAAGTCGCCCTCATCGCTGTCGCAAGGAAGATACTCATAACCGCAAACGCCGTCCTCAAAACAGGAAAGGTCTATGCCCAATGAAGACAGTTGCCAATACCGATAAGTTCGGTGTATGTCGCCAAGTATGGATTCCAGCCATTATAGTTTTCCCGGACAGCAGTGAGCCTGCGCTGGAATGACGGCTGTACGAGACCCGTATATTCCGCGCGGCGCTCTAGCCGAGCTTTCCCGTCGAGTGGGCATAGGCCCAATACAGTTCACGCGCCCTGGCATACATCGGGCCGGGTTGCAGATCACGCTCTTCAATCCTGATGACGGGGGAAACCTTGGCCCAGTTGCCGGTTGAAAACACCTCGTCGGCTGTCTGGAAATCTTGCCATTTCAGCGAGCCTTCATGCACCTTGACACCGTCTTCGCGCAGCAGGTTGATGATACGCTGCCGGGTAATGCCGTTCAGGAATGTGCCATTGGGGACCGGTGTGAAAACCTCACCGTCCTTGGCATACCAGATGTTGGCGGTGGCGAGCTCAGATACATTCGACAACGGATCGAGCATCACCGCATTGTCGAAACCACGTGCCCGGGCTTCGCGCATGGCGCGTGCCGAATTCGGGTAATGGCAGGCGGCCTTGGCATCGGTCGGGGCATATTCAAGCGATGGCCGGCGAAACGGCGAGCAGGTAACCGAAAACCCGGCGGCCGGCGGCATGGGCGCATCATAAACCGACAGGGCAAACCGTGTCGTATCAGGATCCACATCCACGAAGCCTTCTTCAGCCCAGTACATCGGGCGGATATAGAGTTCTGCGTCACCGGCAAACTTTGCGATGCCGTCGCGGGCCAGCGCCTCGATCTCGCGTGCGTCATGCATAGGCTTCAGGCCAAAGGTTTTGGCGGATGCAACGACCCGGTCGCAATGCCGGTCAAGATCAGGGGCTGTGCCTTCAAAGGCACGGGCACCGTCAAAAACGCACGACCCCAGCCACATGGCATGGGTCATCGGGCTGGCCACCATGGGCGGGCTGTCATGCCAGTCACCGTTCATCCACGTCCATGTAGCCATGTTTTGCCTCCTGAAACCTACTTCTGCAAAAAATCAATATGCTGACGACCAGATCGGAATGTGCGGGATGAACCGCCGTCCCGTCCAGCCCCAAAACAACAAAACCCAGCAAATCATGCGAGGTATCTGGACATTTTCAGTAGATGAGATAGTGCGGATCAGACGCCGTTGTAGAAAATATGCCGGCCGATCTTGATAAGTCGCTTCATGCTGCCTGACCAGCTCGGGTTCACGTAGTCGGCATGATAATGAGTTGCGGTTGATACGACACGCACATAAGCGTCCCCCGCCAATGCGCGTGACGCCAGCTTCTTCGCCTTGTTCCACTGTTTTGCCGATCGTGGCGCATCCTTTTTGCCGTCACAGGCGAACGAGAACTGACAGGAGTTCAGGCGGTGCGCCCCGTCATAGACCACCCCGCAAATCGTATCGGGATAAGTCTTGGACTTGACCCGGTTGAGAATGACGTTGGCCACAGCAATCTGGCCTGCTTCCGGCTCGGAACGAGCCTCGAAGTATATGGCACGTGCCAGGCAGTTTTTCTCCGCAAGACGCGCTTCACGCTTCTCGAGAACCTTGCGTTTTTCGCCGCGACCCAGACGGAAGCCCGATTCAAGCTGCGAAATTGACGGCGATGGAGGGATTGACACCAGCTGTATGCGGCCCTGCGGCTGATAGGATGCCGGTGTAATGACCTGCTCTTGCGAACCCGGAACCGTCAGCTCGATCTCGTCGCTGACAAAGTCAGACTTGCCAAGGCTTGCCACCACGACGCGGTTGTCGGTCGGGACAACGCGAAAATCCTCAGCCACGGAATCGTCAAGCAACGAACCCTTGCTGGCGATGGTTGTGGCGGGAGAGACGACATCGCGCCAGTGGGCCGATGCAGACGACGTGCCCGAAGCAACACTGTGCTGGCTGTTGATTTCAACGATACTGTTTGAAGCCGTGGCCTTGGACATGTAATGGCTGGCGACCGCAACGGCAGCGACAAATGCAAAGCCCGCACAGGCATATGACATGATGTCCGACAACCTGATAGATTGATCAGCATCATCCCACCGGGTGTCGTGCTGGGCACGCATCCGCATATGTCTGTCGTAGTTACTCAAACAGGCGGGCCTTTCCCTGCAAGGTCCGTAAGAATTAGTCGATACCCATCCCCAAAGGATAGCCTCTCAGCGTTTATCATAGGTTAACCATGCAAGCAAGTTAACCGGCACCGAAAAACTGCAGCATAAACAGGCTTTGAGTCTGCTTCGTTAATACCGCAATTATCCGCTTCAGGCGTCCTCAATGGCAGCTTGCGCTGCGGCCAGGCGGGCGATGGGCACCCGGAACGGCGAACAGGACACATAATCCAGGCCCGCTGCATGGCAGAAATGCACACTTGCAGGGTCACCGCCGTGTTCCCCGCAGATGCCGAGCTTGATGTCGGGACGCACGGATCGGCCGCGTTCGACCCCGATTTTCACCAGTTCGCCAACCCCGTCCACGTCAATGGATACAAACGGATCCCGCTCCCAAATGCCCTTGTTTATGTAATCATTCATGAAACGGGCCGAATCATCGCGGCTGATGCCAAACGCCGTTTGCGTGAGATCGTTTGTGCCGAACGAGAAAAACTCGGCTGCCCCGGCAATATCATCGGCCTTCAGGCAGGCGCGGGGCAATTCAATCATTGTCCCGCACAAGAACTCGATTTTCCGGCCTGACTGGGCCTCGACTTCCGCATGCACGGCAGAAATGATTGCCGCAACCAGGTCATACTCGGCACGACCGGCAATCAGCGGGATCATGACCTCCGGGATCGGCGCCGTGCCGGTCTTGCCGGTTGCCTCGACCACCGCCTCGAAAATCGCCCGTGCCTGCATTTCTGCAATTTCCGGATAGGTAACCGCCAGCCGGCATCCGCGATGGCCGAGCATCGGGTTGAATTCGTCCAGTTCGGCGACCCGGGCACGCAGGACTTCGGGATCAATGTCCATATTACTGGCAACTTCGAGAATTTCCTCCTCGCCGTGCGGCAGAAATTCATGCAATGGCGGATCCAGCAGGCGAATTGTCACCGGCAGGCCTGCCATGATCTCAAACAGCTCGACAAAGTCGGCGCGCTGCATGGGCAGCAGTTTGGCAAGTGCGGTTCGACGCTGCATATCCGTATCGGCAACGATCATTTCACGCACCGCGGCAATGCGCTCATTTTCAAAGAACATGTGCTCGGTGCGGCACAAGCCAATGCCCTCGGCGCCAAACTCGCGGGCCATGCGGGCGTCGGTGGGC
>JABDRA010000205.1 GCA_013041995.1 Anderseniella sp.
GCCCAGGATAATACCGCGACAACCGGACCGGTGGTGACAACCCAGACAGGATTGCCGTTGCCGAGGTTTGTCAGTCTCAAACAGAAACTGGTCAATGTCCGCAGGGGTCCGTCTCTTGAACACGGTGTTGCATGGGTGTTCACCCGAAAAAGCCTGCCCGTGGAAATTATCGCAGAGTTTGACCGCTGGCGCCGGATTCGTGACAGCGAAGGTGCCGAAGGCTGGGTTTATCATGCATTGCTGGCAGGCAGGCGCACTGTCATTGCAGCGCCGTGGGCCAAGGGCAAAATCATGCAGTTGCTGGCCAGCGCTTCTTCCACGGGCGATCTTGTTGCACGCATCAATTCCGGCGCACTGGGTGAACTGAAGTCCTGTGATGGAAAGTGGTGCTACACAGAGTTCGGTGGCTATGAAGGTTACGTCTCGCAGGAAACGCTATTCGGCGTTTATCCAGGCGAAGTCTACCGGCAGTGATCAGGTGAGCAAGGGCGGAGGCGGAGTTGTCGCTCAGCCGTTGTCTTTTTCAAGTCGCACAATAATATCGATCCGGCCGATCCGCATGCCCTGAGGCGGCTGTGGCAAGCCGTCAACGGTGAGCCGATCGTCGTCAATGTCTATCAGTCGACCTTCGTCTTCCAGATAATAGTGACAGTGATTGGAGGTATTGGTGTCAAAGTGAGACTTGTGACCCTCAACCGCCACTTCACGTAACAGCCCGGCTTCGGTGAACTGATTGAGTGTGTTGTAAATCGTCGCAAGCGACACCGCGATACCGGCCTGCACGGTTTCAACATGAAGCTGTTCAGCCGTGATATGCCGGTCTCCGCTGCCAAACAGAAGATTTCCAAGCGACATGCGCTGGCGCGTCGGCCGCATACCGGCGTCACGCAGTTTCTGTTCCATGCTTTGAGGACTTGTCATCACATCACTTCACTAGGACAAATGGCCACCGGCCATTAAAACACACGATCAAATACCTATATAGCCCTTACTATGCCCGCTTGCAATCACGCAGGCGCAGCCAGTGACGCAAGGTCGCTGGATCGAGGCCATGTTTGGTTAGTGCTTTCACAGAATGTTTCGATATGTTACGAAAACAACAGCAACAGGGGTGCTGCAGGTTGATTGCCTGCGCGACAACTTCAGGGTTTGAGGGCGATGAGCGAACGTAAAGGGCATTTTGGCTACGAGGAATTGCTGGCTTGTGGCAGAGGCGAGCTGTTCGGTCCCGGCAATGCGCAGTTGCCGCTGCCGCCAATGCTGATGTTTGATCGCATTTCGTCGATCACGGAAGATGGCGGATCGGCCGGCAAGGGCCAGATCGTGGCTGAGCTTGATGTCAAACCGGACCTGTGGTTTTTCCCGTGCCATTTTCAGGGTGATCCCGTTATGCCCGGATGTCTGGGGCTGGATGCTCTATGGCAGCTGACAGGATTTTTCCTCGGCTGGATGGGCGCGCCGGGCCGTGGCCGGGCATTGGGTGTCGGTGAGGTCAAATTGAAGGGCATGGTTACGCCGGACGTCAAAAAGGTTGAATACGTGGTGGATGTGCAGCGAGTTATCTTGCGCAAGCTCAACATGGCTATTGCGAACGGTGTGATGAAAGCCGATGGGGAGTTAGTGTACACCGTGACGGACATGCGTGTTGGAACTTTTGTGGATGAAAAACCGGCTTAGTTCTGTGTGACAAAGCGGACGATGAAAGGCAAATAGGGCAGCATGAGACGTGTGGTAGTCACCGGTATCGGTATTGTATCGAGTATCGGCAGCAATGCGCAGGAAGTGAATGCCTCCCTGCGCGAAGCAAAGCCGGGAATTGTCAGCGCGGAAGACTACGCCCGGCTGGGTTTCCGGTGCCAGGTGCACGGCGCGCCGACCATCGATCTTGACAGTTCCATTGACCGCCGGGTCCGTCGCTTCATGGGCGATGGGGCGGCCTGGAACTGGATCGCCATGCAGCAGGCAATCACCGATGCAGGGCTTGAAGAAAGTGATGTCAAGAACGAGCGCACCGGCCTGATCATGGGCTCAGGCGGGCCGTCAACCCGCACAATAGTCGCTGCGGCAGACACCACGCGCGAAAAAAGCCCCAAGCGCGTTGGCCCGTTCGCGGTGCCTGCGGCGATGTCGTCGACCAATTCCGCGACGCTGGCCGTGCCGTTTGGCATCAGGGGCGTCAATTACTCGATCTCGTCTGCCTGCGCGACGTCAACGCATTGTATCGGCAATGCTGCTGAACTCATTCAGTGGGGCAAGCAGGATGTGATGTTTGCCGGCGGTGGCGAGGAGCTTGACTGGACCCTGTCGGTGCTGTTCGACGCCATGGGGGCGATGTCTTCCGACTTCAACGACACGCCTGCCAAGGCCTCGCGCGCCTATGACAAGGACCGTGACGGGTTCATTATCGCCGGTGGCGGCGGGACGGTTGTCCTGGAAGAGCTGGAACACGCCAGGGCGCGCGGTGCGAAAATCTACTGCGAGCTGGTCGGTTACGGTGCCACATCCGATGGCGTTGACATGGTGCAGCCGTCCGGTGAGGGTGCGGCCCGCTGCATGAACCTGGCCCTGTCCACGGTTACCGAGAAGGTCGATTACATCAACCCCCACGCCACATCGACACCGATCGGCGACTTGCGGGAAATCGAAGCCATACGCGAGGTTTTCGGCAATGATATTCCGCCGATCTCGGCGACAAAGTCGCTGACCGGGCATTCGCTTGGCGCAGCCGGCGTGCAGGAAGCGATCTACTCGATTCTGATGATGCAGAACGGTTTCATTTGTGAAAGCGCCAACATCGAAGAGCTGGATCCCGACTTCGCCGACATCCCCATCGTTCGCGAACGCCGCGATAACGTGAACCTGGATGTTGTCCTGTCCAACAGCTTCGGCTTTGGCGGCACCAACGGTACACTGGTTTTCCAGCGCTATAACGGTTAAGCACGTCCTCAGTTACAATTATGTGTGACCAGTCCGGCCCCGAACCGGACTGCGGTGGGCGCAGCAGGGATGATTTCAGGAACGACAATGATTGAAGTTAAAAGCGATCTGATGAAGGGCCGCCGCGGCCTTATCATGGGAGTGGCGAACGATCACTCAATTGCATGGGGCATTGCCAAATCATTGCGCGAGCACGGCGCTGAACTGGCATTTACCTATCAAGGTGATGCGTTCGGCAAGCGTGTGGCGCCGCTGGCTGAAAAGGCTGGCTCATCACTGGTGATGCCGTGCGATGTCGAAGACACTGCAACCGTCGCTGCCGTCTTCGACACACTGCAGGCCGAATGGGGGGCGCTGGATTTTGTCGTGCACGCCATTGCCTATTCCGATAAGAACGAGTTGAGCGGGCTCTATGCCGACACGACGCGGGAAAATTTTTCGCGCACCATGCTGATCTCATGCTTTTCGTTCACCGAAATTGCAAGACGCGCAGCAGCCATGATGACTGATGGCGGGTCCATGGTCACACTGACCTATGGCGGTGCCACGCGAGTAATGCCGAACTACAATGTCATGGGCGTGGCCAAGGCGGCCCTGGAAGCCTCGGTGCGTTATCTGGCGGCGGATTACGGGCCAAGAGGCATCAGGGTAAATGCCATTTCCGCCGGCCCCATGCGCACGC
>JABDRA010000208.1 GCA_013041995.1 Anderseniella sp.
CCCCAGGACCCCGGGTTTGCGCCGAACGAGCAGGCCCACGACATATATGGCCGTGACCAGGATGCCGAATATGATGTTGAGCATTTCGGTTCGGCCTGCTGCGGCGAGTATCGGCCCTTCACGATACAGAACATCGGCGGGAAACAGCAGAACCAGCATGATCAGGTTGCTGCCGAAGATGTTTGAAATGGCCATTGTGTAGGCGCCGAGCCTGGCTGCTGCGATGGTTGTGCTGAGTTCCGGCAAAGACGTCGAGGCGGCAAGAATTGTCGCGCCGATGAAGCTCGATCCAAGCCCGGTTTGCAGGGCGATTGCTTCTGCGCTGTGGACCAGCAAAACGCCACAGATGAGTATGACAATCGCGGCCACGGTACTGCGCAGAATCAAAACTTTTGTCGACAAGACAGTAATCGAACTGTCCGCAAATATCTGCTTCGCGGGTTCGGTTTCGTCCGGTAGATCGACAGGTACCCAGTCACCTTCTTCGTCATAACTGCGCAGCAGTTTTATACAAAGCATGTAAACAATAGCCAGTATCGACGTTCCCAGCCCGATATTGAATCCGATCGCCACATCGCCGGAGATGCAGAAGCCAAGCAATATTGAGAGCAGTATGATCAACAACGCTGCTTCAAGTGCGTGTGTCGGTTTGCGCGGATATTGGGTGAGCACGCCACGTACAACAAACAAGTCGATGACAGCAAGAATGGCGGTCTGCATGGTAACACCACCAAACATGTTGCCGAGTACGAGAGACGCATTGTTCTTGATTGCGGCTGTGAAAGTAGTGGCTATTTCGGGCAGTTCAGTTGCTGTGGCCAGGAACACCAGCCCCATCAGCGCTTTGCCCAGGTTCCGGCGGTCGGCAATGATGTCGGCATAGCGGGCAAGCGCGCTGCCCGCCAGCCAGACACTGACCGCGCAGATGGCGAACAGCATCAGATTTGCCGGCAGCGGGGTGTTGGACCACAACATTTTATCACGGAATGCTTGAGAGAACTAAGAGCGCACAACTAAACACGAAGCCGGTTATCGGCACCCATAGTGGCACGATGAATGTGTCATCCGGTTCGGGACCTTTACGTAATTTGATGAGTACAAGTGCCATATTGGCCAGTGCCCAGATGACGAGTACGATCTGCGAAGTCACCTCGGCAAGCCGTTCCAGATTGAATCCCAGTGCCAGAATGAGTGTTGCGGTCACAATTGCAAAAGTCGCGAAAAGCGGCGTACGGGTGAGGGCGTTCACCCGTGCGAACAGCTTTGGCATCGTGCCTTGTTCCGCCATGCCGTAGACCACCCGGGAAGCCATGATTAACTGCACCAGAATTGTGTTGGCGGTGGCAAAAATAGCGACACCACTGATCATGATGGGTGAAGCACCTGTGAGCCGCGAATAAACCAGGCTCAAGGGCGCCTCGGACCTTGCGAGTTCTGCCGGGGCAACAGCCAGTACGGCAACCATTGTAACGAGGGTGTAAAGTATCGTGGTGATTGCAAGAGTGAGAAAAATCGCCCACGGCAGTGTGATGTGTGGACGCCTGGTTTCTTCTGCCACGTTGACCATGTCCTCAAAGCCGATGAAGGCGAAAACCGCCAACAGGCCTGCATTGGCGATGCCAAGCCAGATACCCATTTCTGCAATTGGTGGCAATGTTTCCGGCACCCGCAAGATGAGATCACTGTCGTGGGACAACCCGGCATAGACGAGAACAATCAGGCCCCCAGCCTCGATCAAGGTGAACAGGGCAGCAAGAAGCACCGATTCAACGATACCCCAGGCGGCGACCAGTCCCATGGTTACAATCACGGCTGTCACGACAAGAGAAAGTGGCAGGTCAAGGAAGGTGCGGATGTAACCCGCACATCCGATAGCGATGGCCGCTGACGCGACTACACCTGACACAATCACCAGCCAGCCGGTGAAAAGTGACATTGCCCGCGAACCGAAGCCCGCATTGACGTAGGCGGCTTCACCAGCGCTGACCGGATAGCGGCTGGCCAATTCGCCATAGCTGGCAGCAGTTGGCGCAATGCCGATGGCGGCCGCAACAAAGGCCATCGGTGCGTAAATGCCGGCCCTGCCTGCAGCAGCGCCCACCAAAACATAAATACCGGCACCGATGGTTGTACCGAGTCCGTAGAGCACGAGCAGCGGAAGGTTCAGTGATCTCTTCAGCTTGGGTTTTCCGGTTACCGGAATGTCTTGCACGGACTGGTTCATTCAAAAAGCTTATCTGACTTCAATTTACTGGTTTTGACAGAGATCAACAGAAGCGCGCATGCGGCCGCTATCTGAATGGCCTATCGCTGTCTGACTGCGGTATTGTCGGAAATCTTGTCACTGGGAAACATGACCACCAGATCCCCCTGAGTGAGCCCTTCAAGGGCTTCGGCATGGGTCAGGGAAAACTTACCCAGTTTTACCAATCTCAGTTTGGCCCGGCCATCGCGGATGGTGTAAACGGCCCAGTCCTGGTCGCGCCGGAACAAGGCGCCAAGCGGTATCCGCAGCACATCGTCCCGGTCGGACCTGATAATGCGAACGGTTACCTTGAACGCATGGCCCAGATCGCGCCAGGTCTCCGGTGCCGAGACAAAGTCCAGCACAACATTGACCCGCTGTTCTTCAATGCCCAGTGCAGATACCTTGGTGAATGCGGCCGGGTCAACGCGACTGACCTTTGCTTCCAGAACACCGTCACCGCCCCAGTCTTCGATGCGAGCAGGCGTGCCCGGGGAAATTCCCACCGCATCGGACGAGAGAAGATCGACGACAATTTCCAGGTCGTGCGGATCACCTGTCTCAAGCAGTGTGGTTCCGGCCTGCACGACCTGTTCGCTTTCGGTCAGTATTTTGAGAACAACACCGCTCGACGGTGCCGTAATCGCCACGCAGCACTGGTCCTCAGCACCCTGCAACTGCATCTGGTTTGGTTCCAGTTCGCGCATCCGCGCCGATTGAAACTCGCGCCGGCGCAGTTCAAGGCCGGCTTCCGCCTTGCGTACCTCGGCCTGCTTGACGCTCACATTGAGTTCAGCTTCTTCGCGGGCTCTGCTGGAGATCACGCCTTTCTCGGCCAGTACCTGTGCGCGTGAAAGGTCACTGCGCGCGAACTTCAGGTCCGACTCGGCCTGTCTGACCTGCGCTTGGGCAAGCAGGACGGCAGCACTGGCAGCCTTTGTGGTTGCAGACATTTCCAGCCTGGAACGCATGTCGCGTATGGGTGGGTCAACCGGGCGGATCCGGGCTATGCGCTGACCTGCCAGAACGCGGTCACCCACCTGGATGTCCACCCTTTCGAGCTTGCCGGTAATGGGGGCCGAAACCCGGTAAATCTCCTTGACCTCGGTCTCGCCTTCTTCGTCAACCGTCACTTCAAGCCTGCCGCGATCAACGGCTGCCAGGTCAACCGCCACAGGCTGCGGCGCAAAAAACAGATAGGCAAGACCAGCGACACCGAGAACCAGCAGTGCAAACACGGCAGCTTTTAACATGCGAAGCATCGGTTTACTCCCTCGTTTTGAGAACGCGAATGAGATCAAGGCGGTACACCCGGCTCACGACAATCAATCCGGAGATGACGGCTGCCAGCATGACGACGAAGCTGGACCAGCCAAAGGCGGAACGCTCGATGATGAACGGCAACCGGAACAAGTCGTTCTGGAAGCCTTGCACCACCAGCCAGGAGAAGCCACTGCCAAGTGCCCATCCCACCGGTTGCGCGAGAAGCATGGCCGCGCCGAGTTCAACAACCAGCACTTGCGCCACTTCGCGCTGGGTGAAGCCCAGAACCCTGAGGCTGGCCAGCTCCCGGGCCCGTTCGGACAGCTGGATGCGGGCACTGTTGTAGACCACTCCAAATGCAATGATCACCGCCAGCACCACATAAACCGTTGTCATGATGGTAATATTCTGTTCGATGGTATCCCTGAATTTCTGCAGCACGTCAGACTGAGTTGAGATCGCCGCCGCCTGTGGTGTCGCCTTGATGGCCCGATAGAGGTGCTGCTGCTGCACGTTGTCCAGTTCCAAATAGGCGCCTGAGCGGCGTGGCCCGATACGTGACAGGGCGTCCATGTAGGCGAGGTTCATGTAGGCAGTCAGGCCTATGTAAGCCTGAATGATCTGCACCACCGGCACTTCGACAACCAGATTGCCTTCTTCAAGCAGTTTGACCCGCACAATGTCGCCGCTGCGTACCTTGAGTTTGTCGGCGAGCCTTTCAGACAGTACAAGGCCTTGTGCAGGCAGGGTCACCGGCGCCAGATCAAGGTCCAGGACACGGCTCAGCCGAGGCGATCGGAGTTTGCCGAGAATGGAAACCCGCTCCTTTACAGACCCATGGTCTATGTCAACGGCCATGGCTCTGAACGGCTCGACGGAGAACACCCCCGGCAGGCCGCTTACATCGTGCAGTGCACGAGGCGGCAACGGGTTTGCAAAGACTATTGTTGCGTCCTGGCGTTCGGTTCTGAAGAACACGGTATCAATCATGAAATTGATTGAACCGAATGTGAACAATGCTGTAATCAACAACGCCACTGCCATTGATGTGCCGAAAACGGTAAAGCCGGTGCGCATTGGCCATCTGATCATGTGGCGAAAGGCCATAATGGTCAGTTGCGAAAACAGCTTGCCGGCAATGCGGCTGGCCATACCGGCCTTGGCATAGCGTGTCGGTGGGGCAGGTTGCATGGCCGTTGCGGGCGGCAGCGAAGCTGCACTGTAAACTGCTTTCAGGGCGCCTGCGACTGCAGCCGCAATACTCAACCCGGCAGCCAGAGCGTAAACATCCGCGCTGCGTTCGAAAATCAGGAACGGAAAGTGGAAAAACTTGCCATAGAGTCGCGTCAGGCCGTCGCCCAACCAGGTGCCGGCCACAAAGCCGATCATTACTCCAATCGCTGCGATGGCCACGACCAGCTTCACATAGTGTGAGGCGATATTGTAACTCGAATACCCCAGCGCCTTGAGCAGGCCGATCTGTTCACGTTCCAGGGTAATCAATCGCGACAGAATCATATTGATCAGGAAGGCGGAGACCAGCAGGAATATGGGCGGTATGACGCGCGCCATTGCCTGCAACTGCTCCAGTTCACTGTCAATGAAGGCGTGTGAGGTCTGGTCTTCACGTTCATAGGCGCCGGTGCCGCCGTATGGTTGCAGCAACCTGTTCAATCCGGCGATGGTTTGCGCAGGCGTGCTTCCGGGCAACAAGGTGAGTGACACGGAATTAAAGGCATCATCAAGATCAGACACACCGGCGAGTGTCTTTTCCCGCATCCAGATGACCGCGAACCGGCGATCATCCGGCACCAGTTCCCCGGGACCCAGCGCGTAGATGAACTCTGGTGACAGGGCGATCCCGGAGATGGAGAATGTTATTTTCTTGCCGTTGGCGATGCCGCTGAAACGGGAACCGGTTACAAAACCGTTCGCTTTCGCAAACGCTTCCGAGATGAGAGCTTCGTTCTTGCGGTCAGGATCAGGCATCCGCCCGGCGCGGAGATAGGGTTGATTCAATCTGGGCGGTGCATGGTCGGGTAACGACAACAACAGCCCGGATGCCGGCGCTGCCAGCCCCGGTATGTCAAGCAGCACGTTTTCCGCAATACGCGCTTCGACGCTCAGGACACCCGGGAGCTTCCTGATTTGAGAGGTGAGGGTCCGTGGTGCGCGCGTGGCCGTTGCAAACACGCTGGCGAACCTGTGGCGTTCATAATAGGCGTCGCGCGTGCCGTCCAGTGACCGGTATGAACCGATTGCCAGGATCAGGGTTGCCACACCGCACGCCAGCACCAGCGCAATCGCCAGCCCCTGCGCCCACAGGCGTTTAAGATCCCTGATCAGTTTCTTGTCAAGGGCCCGCATGGTGTCTCTCACCAATCCAGTTCGGCGGCGGTGAGGCGGGTGGCGTTTTCCTCATCGCGTATGATGGCACCGTCAGCGAAGTAGAACACGCGGTCGGCCAGTCTCCGAATGACTGCATTGTGGGTGATAATCGCGGTTGTCGTGCCAAGCTTGGTGTTGATGTCGATGAGGGCATCCAGCACCAGGCGCCCGGTTTTTGAATCCAGCGCGCCCGTCGGCTCGTCACACAGCAGCACGCGTGGGTTTTTGGCAATGGCCCTGGCGATTGCCACGCGCTGCTGTTCACCGCCTGACATCTGCGCGGGGAAGTGATTGATCCGCTCACCTAGCCCGACGATCTCGAGTGCCTCTTCAGGCTTCATCGGGTCGGTTGAAATCTCGGTCACCAGCGCAACATTTTCGCGTGCAGTGAGGCTCGGGATCAGATTGTAGAACTGGAAAACGAAACCAACGTTTCTGCGCCGGAAATCGGTCAATTCGCTTTCGCTTGCCTCAGTGATATCGGTGCCGTCAAACAGCACCTGCCCGGATGTTGCCTTGTCCAGGCCTCCCACGATGTTCAGGAATGTCGACTTGCCGCTTCCCGATGGTCCCAGCATGACGGTTATCTCGCCTTCATAGAGTTGGGCACTGGCACCGCGAAGCGCGTGCACCGCCACGTCGCCGGTGCGATAGACCTTGGTGATGTCGCGAATGTCGAATACGGCTTTTGCGGCCATGAGGTCTCCGTATCCGTTGCAGGCACAGTCAGTTGTGAGGAGCCGGCCAGATGTCGCGCAGGCTCTTGCGTAACGACCCGCGGACATCGTTGATCTCGCCTGCCGAGATGCGGGTGTTGAGGAAACTGAAAATGATGCTAACGGCTTCTTCGGGATCGTCAAGCTGATCGCCGGTGAAGGCCTCGCTGACCCGTGCAATGAAGTCCGGCTTGTCGCGCAGTTTTACAGGTGTCCCGGACGGATCCCAGCCTTCAAAATAGACACCGCGGATGAACAGTGGCAGTTGGGCCGCCAGTTGGGCGGCTTCGTCGACGCCAAGCATGTCGCGAATGGCCTGCAGTGTCACGCGCAACAACCGGAATGACCGGTTGGAATCGTCCCAGCTGACCATCTCGTCGATCTGGTGCACCCACTCATTGGTGATCTGTATGCTGTGATCAATAGTGCTGCGATAGGCTTGTGTCATGATCTCGATCTCCTAGGGATTTGCGCCGACAGCCTCGTTCACGACCGCCTGAAGAAGATCATGAACCTTGGCTTGCGCGGCTTGCGATGGCGCAGCAGGTGCCAATGTGATCTGCCGGTAGCCGACCGATACTTCGCCCGGCTCGGCCCGCGTCTGGTATGCAAACACAACATAGGGGCACATTGCGAGATTGTGCACATCAGCGCCTACTGCCTCGTGGGTGAGCACAGCTGAACAAAATTGCAGGTAGCGGGCTTTCAGATAAGGCGCCTTGGTGTCCGACCCCTTGGCAGCGTCTGCGGTGCGCTCCAGCATCTTTCCCACATCGCCAACATAGTCGATAACAAGACCGCGATTGATGACCGCATCCTGCAGGTCCCCGAACACTTCATCAAAATCGCCCGTAACGGTTTTGATGGTCTTGGCGGGCTCGCCGCCCAATACGGTTGCAGGCGCTACGAAAATTGCCGCCGCCAAAGCTATATTGGCCAATGTGAAGTTGAGTTTCATGTTCGGTCCCTCGGTTTGTTACATGACGAAGTGCATTTTGCTGACGCAAGTCAGGTCCGTCCATGATCAAGATCAACAGGTTGACTACACCGCTGCCTACCGCGACAGTAGAACAGGTATGCTTGCATCATTCAGAATTGTCTCGGTGGTGCCGCCAAACACATACTCTCTAAGGCGCGAATGGCCGTAAGCACCCATGACCAGAAGGTCCGCGTCGAATTCCTCACATTCCGCCAGTATTTCCGCGCCCGCATCACTATGCCGGCCGGGCAATGGTTTTATCTCAGGCGCAACCCCGTGCCGGGCAAGGGCTTCGGCCAGGTCGGCACCTAGCGGCAATTGCCGTGAACTGTTTTCCGGGATTGGAGGACATACAAGGCGAACACTGTCTGCAGATGTGTTTGACACCAGAGGCAGCGCGTCAAAAGCGGCGCGGGAGGCCTCACGTGTTCCATTCCAGGCGACAACTATCCGCTGTCCGATCTTTTGGCCGGAGTAGTTTTGCGGAACGACTATCACCGGGCGTCCTGTTTCGAACATCAACTGCTCCAGTGTCATGTCAGGATCCATGAGAGTTGAGCCATGCTCCAGCCGGTTGATCAGCACAAGGTCTGAACATCTGGCCAGTTCCAGCGACGTATCTCCGCCAGGCATCATGTCGGGATCGATTGTCCGCCATTGCCAGTTTTGCCCGGACGACGATGCGTAATGCTCGAAGATGGCTTTTATGTTGTCTTCCTGCTCGGCAATGAGCTTGCGCTTGTTGTCGAGCCATTCTCTGAGTTCATTGCCCCTGAGCCCCACATTGACGGAGAGGCCGGGCCTGGCGTGAAAGCCCAGGACGTGAGATTGCCGCATGCTGGCCAGGCCATCTGCGATCAGGCACAGACGCTCAGCCTGGTCGGGCGATCGAAAAACGATGAGGATGGTCTTGTAGCTGTCCACAGGGCGGGCTCCATTGGTTTGTCAAAGCACCATTATGGCAGCGTTGTCATGAGTGCGATTTGACAGAGGTCAACAGTTTGTCCTGTACAGGCCTGGATCAAGCCGGCGCTGCGGCCGATATGCGCGGTGTGGTGTCGCGGCGTTGGATAGAACGCGAGGCTATGCCATCGTCCGGTTCGCCTGCCTCTGCAAGTTCGCCGTCCTCGATCACCCAGACCTCGTCCATGGAGGCGGCAATTTCCAGGTTGTGGGCAGGCCCCAGCCTGGGGCCGGCCAGAACCAGCACAATCAGGCCGATGGCGATCGGAATTCCCGCAGCAATCCCGAGGTCCGGGTTCATCATGAACAGGGCGCCGGTTGCTGCCGGCAATACGATGAGCGCGGAGATCATTCGGGCAAGGTCAAGACTGACCCAGCCGCGCACCGCCGCAAGATCACCGACGAAGCGCAATGACAGTGCTCCGCTGCG
Organism: Anderseniella sp.; assembly: GCA_013041995.1. GTDB lineage: Bacteria > Pseudomonadota > Alphaproteobacteria > Rhizobiales > Aestuariivirgaceae > Anderseniella. Next base: position 8,985 of record JABDRA010000208.1, read on the forward strand.
GCGTTCCGCCAGATCGCGGGCAGACACACGGGTCTTGTGCCTGAACAGTTTGAACCGCAGGGATGCCGCGTAGTTCTGACCCACCTTTTCTGCCGCCACCCGCTCGCCGAAGCGTAACAGGGCGATGGCCACTCCGGCTGAGGCAACCAGGCCGATCGCAAGGATTGGCAGGGCCGTGGATACATCGCGAAGCGCGGCAAACACGTCCCGGGTGGTGAAAAGCGGCGATACCAGAAGCCGCCGCCTGGCCAAGCGCCAGTGCAACAACGAGGGAAATATCGCACCATCTGCGTTCACCTGTGATGGGGGCAGGGAACTCATATGATCAATCCTTCCTCGGTCAAGTCGGCTGCGGTTAATGCAATTGTGGAAGTTGTGCCGGCACGACGGCCCCTTTCGCCCGGGGTGGTGGTTCACTCTGTCGGGTTCAATATACCAGTGCAGCGTGGCAAAAAGGTGCTTATATCCACTAATAAAGTCAATTAAGTTATTGTTATTTAGAATTAAAATCTGTTTGTTTTACCCCGATTTTAATCGGCTGTTCATGTTGGGATTCCGGAAACGGCGCCATATCCGCCCGAAATGGCTAAAATGCAGGGGGGGAAAGGAACGTGTCCGCTTACAAAGCGGGCCGCTTCGTGTTTAATGCCGGCGTTTGAAAGTGGATGTCATGGGCCACGCCTGTGTCACATGGCCAGAGGGCTCCTTTCACGCCATAACAGGTGTTGAGGTGAGGACGGTTTGTAACGATGTTGACGATCGAGCCGATTGGGGGGCTGTGTAACAGGCTTCGTGCCATCGACAGCGCAGTGGCGCTTGGCCATGAAATTGGATTGCCTGTTCACGTATTGTGGCAAATCAACGAGCGTGTTGGCTCTTCCTTCAGCGATTTGTTCCAAATGCCGGAAGAGATTTACAGGCTGACGGAATTTACGTCGGGTTTTCTGAAGCTGAGGCAAATTAAGATTTGCAGGGCGCTGGATGTGAGACGACCGCGTTCATATTGTCTGCAGAAGGACGTTAAAGAGCTTCTGGACCTGGGCTTCGATTTTTGTCAGTTCAACCATCGCAACCGGTTGCATTTCAAAACCTTCAACCGGTTCTTTCGTCCTTACGGCATCAAGCGGTTATTCAGGCCTATACCGGCGATTCAGCAAGCGATCGACAACCGGTGCGCCGATTTTGAAAACTGTGTCGGGGTTCACATCAGACGGACTGATCACAGGCCATCGATAAAGTACAGTCCAACTTCCATGTTTGTCGACAGGATGAAAAAAGAACTGCGGGACACTGACTGCAATATGTTTTTTGTGGCGACTGATGATGAGAGTGAAGAGGAGTTGCTGAAGCGCACTTTTGGCGACAGGATCATCACACATTCCAAAAGAAGTCGGTCCAGAAACAATTTGCAAGCGATAGAAGATGCCGTGACTGATCTGTTTTGCCTTTCCAGAACCAGCCGGATAATTGGCAGCGCGTTTTCATCATTCACCCAGATGGCAGCAGAGATCGAAGGCATACCAATGGAATATGCCGCCGGCGAACTGCCTGATGCATCCGAGTTCGGCTGGCATGACAAACCGAATTTGGCTGGCGTGACAAAACGGCGTGATAGCCTGTCTGTATCAACGGATCCCTGACGCAGTTGGAAGACAAGCGGCTTCATCCAGCAGCCATTCAAAACGAAACTCAGCAGATGAACGACATGCGCACATTGTATCCGCCCATAAAACCCTATGAGACGGGACTGCTGGCTGTCGGGGATGGCCATTCGGTCTATTATGAGCGCTCAGGCAAGGCTGGCGGTAAACCGGCGGTGTTCCTGCATGGCGGCCCCGGCGGCGGTTGTGCGCCGGAGGCGGGCCTGCATATCGTTGAAGGCGCAGGCCATGCCTTTTCCGAGCCGGGTATCCTGGACCAGCTGATCAGGGCAACGGATCGCTTTGCAACCGATTGACCGAACTGAAAGACCGGCATAGCGTTACGGACAGTAGCGATTATGCCAACATACAGACGTTGGAGAACCTTGATGAAACGTTTGGTGTCCGCAGAAAAATCCAATGATGGGCTCTTGTTCTCTTTGGGTTGGGAAGATGGCTTCAAGGCCCGGTTTCATGCGATATGGTTGCGGGACAATGCGCTGGACCCCGAGACCCGGTCTGCCGGTAATGCCCAGCGGCTTATTACACTGAGCGATATTCCACCGGACACAACCATCGCTGACGCCACTATTGCAGCTGATACCGTAAGTGTGCGGTTTGCACCGGAGGACAAGCAGGTTGAATTTCCGGGCCAGTGGCTGCGTGACCACGCCTATGATGTGAACGCGGGCAGGGCGCGGGGTTGGACAGCGCCGGATATTGAGACCTGGGACGGCGGATTTGATGTGGCGAGCGTCACCGGTGTCCACAAATCCGTTCAACACGACGCCATGGCGCTGAAAAACTGGCTGTCCGGTGTGCGCCGCCACGGCTTCGCCAAGCTGACCGGTGGCCCGGTTGCAAGCGGTGCACTGGTGGATGTTGCAGCCTTGTTCGGCTATGTGCGTGAAACCAATTACGGCAAATGGTTTGAAGTTCGCACCGAGGTCAACCCGGCCAACCTGGCCTATACCGGCCTTGGCCTGCAGGCTCACACCGACAACCCCTATCGTGATCCGGTACCGACGCTGCAAATACTGTATTGCCTGGAAAATTCTGCCGCAGGCGGCGACAGCCAGGTGGTCGACGGGTTTGCCGCCGCACTTAGGCTGCGTGCCGAAAATCCGCACGGCTTTGAGCTTCTGACACGCTATTGCGCCCGGTTTGAATATCGCGGCACCGGGGATGTTCATCTTGTCAGCCGCAAGCCGATGATCGAACTGACCCCGGACGGACAGTTGGCCGCGATCCGTTTCAACAATCGCTCGACGGCAGCCATCACCGATGTGCCGTTTGACCATATGGCGGAATATTATGCGGCCTATCGCAGGCTGGGGGAGATTATCGATGATCCGGCGATGGCGGTTGGATTCAAACTTGAACCTGGCGAGTGTTTCATCGTCGACAACACTCGGGTGCTGCATGGCCGCACCGGTTATGCCGACAGTGGCGGGTCACGCTGGCTGCAGGGATGTTATGCCGACAAGGACGGTTTGCTGTCGACATTGTCGGTGCTTGAGGAGGCCGCCATGGTCGATGTGGCATGAGCGAGCTGACCCGCGAGACGATAGTCGGTTTTCTGGCGGATATTTTCGAACGCTGTGGTGGCGAGGAGTATCTCGGCGAGCCGGTTACCATGGCCGAGCACATGTTGCAGGGCGCGCATCTGGCCGAGCAGGCCGGCGAAAGCGAGGCAATTATCACCGCAGCCCTGCTGCACGATATCGGGCATTTCACCAGCGAATTCGGCATGTTCTCCATGGACGATACCAAAGACAGGTATCACGAGGAGGCCGGTGCCAGTGTGCTGGCGGAGTTTTTCCCGTCGGTGGTGACCGACTGTGTGCGCTATCACGTGGCGGCCAAGCGCTATCTGTGTGCAGTGGATCCGGACTATTTCGGCAAGCTGTCGGAAGCCTCTGTGCACTCCCTCAACCAGCAGGGCGGGCCGATGGGGGCGAGCGAAGTCGAAGCGTTCGAGCTCAATCCGAACCTAGCCGATATCGTCAAGTTGCGCCATTTCGATGATGCCGGCAAACTGCCTGATATGGTA
>JABDRA010000210.1 GCA_013041995.1 Anderseniella sp.
GTGCAGAGCTTCTGTTTGCCCTCACAACAAGACAGCGGTGCCAACATCCATGCTGCTTCTCCGTCCTGAACGTCGATTTTTCACCCGCGCATGTCTGCCAGGCGCCAGCGCCCACCCTCTTCAAAATGAAACCGGCCCGACCTCATAAGAGACCGGGCCGGCTTTCGTCCGGGAACTGTCCAGTTTGCAGGGTTCCTGCAGTTCCTAATTGGATGCCGTGCGCGACGACAGGTACTTCATTGGATCAACCGCGGTTGCACCCTGGCGCACCTCAAAGTGTACCTGCGGGGTTTTGACCGAGCCGGTCTTGCCGGCCCTGGCGATCACGTCACCGCGGCGAACCGCGTCACCGCGTTTCACCATCAGTTCGCTGTTGTGCGCATAAGCGGTTACCCAGCCGTTCTGGTGACGTACCAGAACAAGATTGCCATAGCCCTTCAACTCGTTGCCGGCATAAGCAACAACACCTGCTTCTGCGGCCCGCACACCGGTGCCTTCAGGAACGGCAATGTTGATGCCTTCATTGCGGGTATTGTTTGGCTTGGACCCGAACTTCGAAATCACCCGGCCACGCACAGGCCAGCGGAAACCACTGCCATTGTCGGCTTGCTCAATCTGGGTTTCCTGCTGCATGACAGGTGCCCGCTGAGGGGTGACCGGTTCAGCCTGGTCGAGATAATCAGGGGTTCTTGCAGCCAGTCTCTGCTGCGGCAAGGGTGCCGGTGCAGAATTGGCTATCGGTGACTGGGTACCGCCACCAGGGATCCGCACCCGCTGGCCGATGCTCAGCCCACGGTTCATGCTCAAGCCATTATAGGAGGCAATCTTGTGTGGGCGCATTTCATAGGCGCGGCCAAGCGAATAAAGCGTTTCACCCCGGCGCACGACATGCACACCGTTACGCTGTGAACCGGACTGTACCTGTGCACGCGGTGCCGGCGCATTGGCAGACGCAACTGTCGGGCGCGGAGAAACAGGATTGCTGGTTCCCGGCACTTTCAGGCGCTGACCGACAGCGAGTGTATAAGGTGCACGAATGTTATTGGCACGGGCGAGCTGGCTGACGCTCAGATCATTGGCGCGAGCCAGTGAGTACATGGTCTGGCCGGGCTTTACCGTGACACTACCGTTCTGGGCAGGTGCATAGCTTGGCGCAGGTGCTGCAGCCTGTTGGCGATAACTTGTTGCAGGTGGTGTGTAACCGGCCGAAGGAGATGGCGCATTCTGCCAGGATGGCCGCGCATTGGCGACACGATCGCCGGACAATGGAGAGGTCTCTACCTTGTCAACAGCAGCAGACTTGGTTTGTTTCTTGGAAACAGAATTGGTCGCGATGCTCGGATAGTCGGCAAACCGATCAGATGATGCGGAACAACCTGCCAGAAGGGCGGCTGTAGCCGTCGCGGCAAAAACGCGTGAAATTTTGGAAGTCGTCTTACTCATACCCTTACCCCAAACACAGAACTTACAAACTGGACTGGAGCCGATAGTGAACGGTTTAGGTTAAGGAGGAGTTTATCAGTTAAAAAACCACTTCATTTTTTGCCTGTACTTCTCAAATTTGGCGAAAAATGGGGGCTTACATACCTCTGGCAATGCCGTCTACCAGCGGCACGAAGCGCACTGGCATTAAGCTTTCGCGGATAAAGTCGTCTTCCGTGCGGGTAATTCGCAGAATTTCCTGCGTGCCGGGAGACACTTCGACCGGAACGATGAGAATGCCTCCCACTGCCAGTTGCTCGATCAGTTGGCGCGGCAATTGCGGCGCGGCTGCTGTCACGATGATCCGCTCGAAGGGGGCCTGCTTGGGCCAGCCCTTGTTCCCGTCACCAAGCAGCGTTGTTATATTGGCCTGCCGAAGCGCGGCAAAGCGACGTTCAGCGGATTTGAGCAATGTACGATATCGCTCGATCGTGTAAACCCGACGGCAGAGCTGAGCCAGTATCACGGTCTGATACCCGCTGCCGGTTCCGATCTCCAGCACTTTCATGCGCTCGCCGACTTTCAGCTTCTCGGTCATGAACGCCACGATGAACGGTTGTGACAGGGTTTGCCCGCATTCAATCGGCAAGGCCTGGTCAGCATAGGCCAGGTCCTGAAAGGCATCCGGCACGAACACTTCGCGCGGCAAGGTCTCGATTGCTTCCAGCACCCTGGTATCGCGAATACCACGCGACCTGAGCCCCATAATCAGTTCAATCTTCTGTTGGTCTGTCGCCGTCATGATGCAGTCGTGCCTTAAGTCTGGCCGGATTGCAATTCCGCAAGCAGATCAGCCTGCGTCAGGTTGGTGTGCAACGGTGTCACCGACACAAAACCATTATAGACAGCATGCAGGTCAGTTCCGGCAGGCGGGTTTGACTGCTGGCGCTTGAAACCGATCCAGAAATAGTCGCGGCCGCGCGCATCGGTTCGCTGATCAAGCATCAGGAGATTCTGGTCGCGCTGCCCCTGCCGTGTGTATTGAACACCTTTGGCGTCACCGGCATCGCAGTCTGGAAAATTGATATTCAGCAACACACCCGGCTCCGCCCTGGTCTGCACGAGGTCCTTCACGACCTTTGCACCAAGACTGCGCCCGGTATCCCACGGCACATTGCGCCCCGAGATACCATACGTCTGGCTGAGCGCCATCGAGCGGATACCCAGCGCGGTTCCTTCCATCGCTGCTGCTATCGTACCGGAATAAGTGACGTCGTCGGCAATGTTCTGACCGCGATTGACCCCCGACAGGATCAGGTCCGGCGCTTCCGGCATGATGTGGCGCACTCCCATCAACACACTGTCAGCCGGTGTGCCTTCAACGGCAAACCGGCGCGGGCCGAGCTCGCGCATCCGCAACGGGTGCGACAGGGAGATGGACCGCCCTGCCCCGGATTGCTCACTCTCCGGCGCCACCACCCAGACATCATCACTGAGTTCGGCTGCGATAGCTTCCAGTACTTCAAGGCCAGGCGCGTTGATGCCGTCATCATTGGCCAGCAGAATACGGTAAGGCTCACCATTTGCCCGAGTCAGCATCACGCCGGCCCAATGGCGTCAATGCCACCCATGTAAGCTTTAAGCGCTTCAGGAATGGCGATTGTGCCGTCAGCCTGTTGGTAGTTCTCCATAACCGCAATCAGGGTGCGACCAACTGCAAGGCCTGACCCGTTCAGCGTATGAACGAAACGGGTGCCCTTGCCGGCCTCCTCACGTACGCGTGCATTCATGCGCCGTGCCTGGAAATCACCACACACCGAGCAGCTGGAAATCTCGCGATAGGCATCCTGGCCGGGTAACCAGACGTCTATGTCATAGGTCATTTGCGCCCCAAATCCCATGTCACCGGCACACAAGGCCATAACCCGGTAAGGCAGACCGAGGCGCTTCAGGACCTCTTCGGCACAGCCTGTCATGCGGTTGAGCTCATCTCGCGAAGTCTCAGGCGCCGTGACAGACCCCATCTCGACCTTCCAGAACTGGTGCTGCCGGATCATGCCGCGGGTATCTCTGCCGGCGGCACCTGCCTCCGCCCGGAAGCACGGTGTCAGCGCCGTGACACGCATTGGCAGTTCGTCCGTTTCAAGAATGCGTTCGCGCACCAGGTTGGTCAGCGGTACTTCAGATGTCGGGATCAGCCAGCGCTCATCCGTGGTATGAAACAGGTCATCGGCAAATTTTGGCAATTGGCCTGTGCCAAAGAGCGCTTCATCACGCACCAGCAAAGGCGGGTTCACTTCTGTATAGCCGTGCTCGGTTGTCTGCATGTCGAGCATGAACTGGCCGATGGCACGCTCCAGCCGGGCCAGCCCGCCTTTCAGCACGGTGAACCGGGCGCCAGACATCTTCGCCGCTGTTTCAAAGTCCATCAGGCCGAGAGCTTCGCCGATATCAAAATGCTGCTTTGCCTCGAATTCGAGCGGCTTCACCTCACCGACCCGGCGAACCTCGACATTGTCGGCCTCGTCCTTGCCGGCCGGCACCTCATCCAGTGGCAGGTTCGGCAACGTACACAGAATGGCGTTCAGTTCTTCGTCAATGCGACGCTCTTCTTCCTCGCCTGACTGTATGACGCCTTTAAGGGCGCCGACCTCCGCTTTGAGGGCGTCCGCCTTGTCAGTATCGCCTGCGCCCATGGCCTGGCCGATTTCCTTAGACGCAGAATTGCGCCGCGACTGGGCGTCCTGCAGCTTCTGCAGGTGAGTGCGGCGTGCCTCATCAAGCTCTATAAGACGGACTGCATGCGGCTCTGTGCCTCGCAGGGCAAGGCCGGCATCAAATGCATCAGCGTTTTCACGAATCCAGCGAATATCAAACATCGGTTTTTATCTGCAAAAAGGGGTGAATCAATCACACGCAATCACACTTCGGCGCGTGAACCGTCTGTATAGGCGGCATCATCGGCAAGAGCAACACGGGTTCACATATACCCGTAAAGTTGCTGTGCCAGTCCAGCGCCGGGAGCCTTCAACCGCTGCGCGCTGCATCGGGTGTGTATATCTGCCTTGCCGCCGGTGTGAAATCATCAAGGGAAAACTGCCATGAAGACCCGGGCCAGCGCATTTCCATTGACCGTTGCCTCGGGCGGTAAACAGCGGTGTACAGCGTGCCGAATCCCACCGCAAAAGCCGTCGAATAAAGTGGCGGCTTCAGAAAGGCGGCTATGAACCGGTCTTGCGTGTCTACATGAAGTGTCAGCCGTTGCAGAAGATAGCGCTCACGTTCGACGGTTGAAGTGAACCTCGCATGACTGTCCCATTCCACTGCCGACTGATGATTGGTCGCCACCGCAGCATTGGTCACCAGTGACGGCCTGTCAGGTGCCATCTGAACGCTTGCATACCGCCGTTTTGCATCGACGACCGTAACATTGTAGCTCATGTGGGTTGGAATCCTGGCCAGCACAGCAGCGGCCTCATCTGCCGTTTCACATGTCTGCAGCACATAGCGCAAAATCAGGGGCACGCCAAACCCGACGCCGACCTGGCGGCGCCCTCCAAAGGTCAGCGAGATCGCCAGCCCGGCATCGTTGACGCCATCCACCAGACCCCACAGTCCGTCACTGGTTCCCATCACCTTGCGGCCCAGCCAGTTGGTGTGCAGGATCAGGCAGTCAAAGGCGGCTGGATCATAGTCATAATTGCGCACCATCACCGGTTCTTCTCCGGGCCAGATCGCCTGCGAGCAACCGGAAAGATAAGGCGGCGGACAGTAGAAGCTCAAAAACCTTGCTGCCAGATCACCACCGCCTGCAAGCGCGCACAGGTCATCATAGAGCGGAACCAGCTCGGGCATATGCAGCTTCAGCGCATTGCGGCTTTCCATATATGTCGCCCGCTCTCCCTCACCTTCGCGCAACCACCAGCGTTGATAGGCCGGCCAGTACTCGGCAAACAGCCCGGCCCACTTGGGACCAGGTTGTGCTTCGGAGATGGCGCGCCAGAGGGTCTGCAAGGTTTCGCCTACAAGATCTTGAAGGCCGGTTCAGCTACCGCACCTGCAACGTCCATCGGTCTGGCAGAAAAGCTGTTCTTGATGCCGTGGATCCATTTCTGGGCCCGGTCATTGAGCTTGAAGCCCGGCGTCATCGACCGACCGCGCGTGACCAATATGCCAAGGTCGGCTCCTTCATAGCGATAATCTCCCGGCTTGAGGATGCGCAGGAAGAAGGCTTCGTTTTCACTTTCAACTGCGCGCCTGTGATAATCAAACCGGTCAAACACGACACGTCCGTCTTCCAGCATCTTGTAGATACCGGTCTGCGGTGCGTCGGTCAGGATATCGACGCTGTCATCAGTATGTTTTATGACCATCTGCGACCAGCTGTCGATCATGTCCGGGTCCGCCCAGCGCTTGTTCAGTTCGTCGACATCAAGCTTGAACTCTTTCTTGGAGAATTCGAGCAAATGGAACAGGAACAGCGGTGCATCAGCATGTGCAAAAGCCGCATGATTGGTCATCGAGGAACACCCCGTTATGCGCGGGTTCAACTCACCCAGCCAGAGATCACCGGTTTTCTTGTCGATCAGGAAATCCAGTTCAAAATAACCGCGATATCCCTCCTTGCGCAGCTGTTCACCAAACTTGAAGGTAAGATCGCGTGCCTGTTCGCGAACCTTCGGCGGGAAGGCTGTGGCAAGAATTTCGTTACCGCACCACCCCCCTCGATAAGGCGTCAGCTCTCCAAAACCGACCAGCTCTGTCATCAGCGGTCCAACGATCGTACCCGCAGAGGTGGCACACGCCTCAATGGCTGAGCCGCGGCAATCGATCCGCTTCATGATCTTGATCTCGCCCTGACCGACGATCTCGTGTTCATGACGGCGGAAGTCAGCCTCCGACTTGATGAAGAATGTGGTATGCCCGCTGTCACCGAATGCAGACTGCAGGACGAGGTCATGTCCGATCTTGGCCTTGTCGCAAACCTTGCGCAGCTGATCGTAGTCCTTGACCACTGACAATGTGTTTGGAACTGAAGGTACACCGGCCTTGTCGCCGATACGCACGGTCTCGATCTTGTTGTCACAGCGGGTACGCAGCTTGGCCTTTGGGAACCAGACGTCACCACCAAGCTCCTTGGCAAGACGTTCGGTCTCTTCATCAAACATCAGGAACACAAACTTGGGCTTACCGCCACGCCGTTTGATCAGGTCCACGACCTCCTTATGCTGCAACAGGTAGTTGTTGATGTCCTCGATCGACTGGAATTCGGCGTGCGGTTGCTCAGACGGGCAGAACACATTCGGATGGCGCCCGTCATAACAGTCGATATAGCAGATATACTTAAAGTTCTTGGCCCACTCATCCAGCCCGAGCAGGTTGAAATTCGTCGCAGAGACAAAATAGATAGGGTCCTCATTGCGATGAAAATAGCGTCGGATTTCCGAAATGTTCTTGAGAACTTTTTTAGGCATATCTGTCTCCCTCTGATTACAGTCTTTTTGTCCGGCGGTGTTTATTCAGCCGCTTCCGACAGGTGTTTTGCAGCATGGCGCACAAGTGCTTCGTCGGTAAACACCCGCAGCCCCAGATCGGGCCGGTAACCATGGATTTCATTGACATCAAGCGCGCGCATGAAGGCAAGTATTTCCCTGGAGATCACCTGGCCCGGCACAAGGATCGGGAAACCTGGCGGATACGGGATGATGAACGAGGCCGACACAATATCCTTGCCGGCGCTGGCCAGGCCATCATCATGCAGGTCAAGATAGTCGCAATTGTCCTCGTCGTAACTCAAGAAAAAGGCTGACCGCATATCGCCTTCTGATGTGATCTGGTCTGCGCGAAACGCATCGTGGAACCGGCTGAAATCCGGTAATGGCGGCAAATCCTCCATCAGGTTTTTCACCCGCTTGTCAAAGCTGAGACGTTCCATTTTCGAGGCATCGTCGAGCAGTTCATCGAGTTCCTGGGCGATCTGCACCAGCACCTCTATAAGATACGCCACAGACGATCTGGTGGTGCCTATGTTGGTCATGAACAGCACAGTGTTGCGTGATGTCTTGTTGATCTGGATGCCGTATTTGTCCATCAGGATCTTGGTCTTGAACGTGTCGCCGTCCCAGCCGGTGCCGCCTACGGCAAGCGTCACCCGCGATGCGTCCAGCACAAACTCATCCTTGGCCCAGCATTCCCAGATGTCGTTCCAGCCCTGGTCAGGGTTATAGTATGATTTGATCCCGCTTTCGCGGTGCTGTTCAGGGATCATGTCGCCTGATGTGAGCAGCTTGAAATACTTCTTCAACTGCGGATGGGTGGCGATGGCACGGCGCATGGACATGGCGGCCTCGACCTGACGCTGCACGAATTCGAAGCCCTCCAGCTCCACCTGCCGTCTGCCAACATCAAGGCTGGCGATGATCTGGTAATTGGGCGATGTCGAGGTATGCGTCATGTAGGCTTCGTGGAATGCCTGCTCGACCTCGCCCTTGAAGTCCTGATCATGCACATGGATCATCGAGCCCTGCCGCAACGACGTCAGGGTCTTGTGGGTCGACTGGGTGGAGTACACCCTGACACGCGACATCGGCGGCGGTATCAGCCGGGTATTGAGCAGCGTCTCTTCGTCGGCATCACCGAGTTCGGCCTGTTGTGCTTCGTATGCGGCAGCGTGCTCTGCCGTCTTAAACCGCTCGCGCAGCACACCGGCTGCATTCATGCCGGTACGCTGGCGATAGGTCGGGCCGAAGCGGGCAAAGGCGAACCAGGCTTCATCCCACAGGAACACCAGATCCGACTTGATGGCGAGGCACTCTTCCATCACCCTTTCG
>JABDRA010000211.1 GCA_013041995.1 Anderseniella sp.
CCTGCCAGGGTTTGTGGATGAACTTGTCGGGCATGGTTGCCAGTTCCGGCACCCAGCGACGGACATAGCCGCCATGCTTGTCGAATTTTTCGCCCTGAAGAATCGGATTGAATATCCGGAAATAAGGCGCAGCATCCGCCCCGCACCCGGCCACCCACTGCCAGCTTGCAGAATTCGCGCCGATGTCGGCGTCCACCAGTGTATCCCAGAACCATTGTTCACCGATCTGCCAGGGCAGGCGCAGATTCTTGATCAGGAAAGACGCCACAATCATGCGGACACGGTTGTGCATCCACCCGGTTGCCCACAGTTCGCGCATGCCGGCATCCACGATGGGAAAGCCGGTCTGGCCTTGCTGCCAGCATGCAAGGTGTCCGTTGTCCTGAAGCCAGGGAAAGTTTGCAAACTCCGGCTTGAACGGTTCCGTCGGCAAGGTCGGCCAGTAATGCAGCAGGTGATAGGAAAACTCCCGCCACAGGATTTCCTTCTCGAACGTGTGAGCGCCCCGGTCAATATTGCCACGTGCTGTCGCTACGGCGTGGTGTGTTGCAGTCCAGCACTGCAAGGGGCTGATCTCGCCAAAATGCAGGTGCGGTGACAGTCGTGAAGTGCCCTTTACATCCGGCAGATTGCGGGCCTCGTTGTAGTCGCCAACCGCATTTTCCAGAAAATCTTTCAGTTTCTCGTGGGCACCGGCTTCGCCCGGTGACCAGCGTTCCGGAAATTTTACCGCCCAGTCTGGTTTGCCGTCGTAAAGATCAAGATCGTCCAGGGTGTCACCGGCAATCTCTGCGCCGAAAAAGTCAATTTTTTCCGGCGCCGGTCTCGGTTTTCTGGAGATATCGCGGGACAGGCAATTTCGCGAAAACGGCGTGTAGACCTTGTATGGCCCGTCGCTTCCGGTTCTGATGGCTTCAGGTTCGTGCAGCAGAAACCCGGAGAATCGCTTGCACTCGATACCTTTGGCATCGCATTGCGCTGCAATTTTCTTTTCCAGTTCGGCGGACCACGGCGCATAACCGCGTGAAAAGTAGACACCGTGCGCGCCGGTATCCTGCACCAGTTGCTCAAGTATTTTGCCCGCCTCGCCCCGGCGAAGGATCAGCTTGCCACCCAGTGCTTCCAGGGATGATGCCAGCGAAGCCAGAGACTGGTGCAACCACCAGCGTGACGCCCCGCCCATGGCGAACTCGCCGGGTGTCACGTCATCGAGAATGTAGACCGGCAGGACCGGGCGTCCTGAGGCAACAGCGGCGTGCAGGCACGCATTGTCACTCAGGCGCAGGTCCTGGGTGAACCAGACGATGATGGGGTGAGTGCTCATTTGGGTATCCGTTGAACTATTGAGAAACTACCGGACAGAAAACGTGTGAACCGGATGTATGGTTCAATCGGCCATAGCATGCCTCGCTAAAATCTACTCGGTTTTGCGACAAAAATGCAAAAACTCGGAATTGTTCTGACAGCCATGCCAAGCGCACGCTCTTGGCGTACTTTCGGCACCAGCGATTTGTACGTCAGGCATACAGGCGTCGGCTGTCTTGCCGAATGCAGCCATTTATCAAGTTTGCAGCGAACTGCGACTCAGAGGTCTTCGCAGGCATGCAACTGTGGAAGTCCAGAGGTGAATTTGGGCCATTCGCGGTGATTGAAAAAAGGGAGTTGCTTCCATACGTACCCTTTTAACCAGGATAGGAGGTCTTGTGGAAAGAGAAAAAACTTACTCAATTGTCGATGGGTTTCAGGCAAGGCAAAAGGGCACCGCCATCGGGCTGTTCTGGCAAGCGTTCAAAGGCAAGCTGCATCCGGTTATGAAACCCCAGCTAAAGGCTCTAAGGTTTCTCGATATGGTTGCTGACCCCGCGCACGCCGTTAGTGCCATATCGCGCGATGGTACCTTGATTGGTGTGGCAGGCTTCAAGACCACCAAAGGATCGTTCATCGGCGGCAACCTGAAACAACTCTGCGCTGTGTATGGACTATTAGGAGGATGTTGGCGGGGCCTGGTTCTTTCGGTGCTCGAACGCCCGCTGCAATCGCATACATTGTTGATGGATGGCATATTTGTCAGTGAGACGGCGCGTGGTGGAGGCGTAGGATCGGCGCTATTGTCGGCGATCAAAGAAAAGGCAATCGCCTGCGGGTGTTCAAAGATCAGGCTGGATGTCATTGATACAAATCCACGTGCACGTGTTCTGTATGAACGCCACGGGTTCATCTCTCAAGATACCAGTGACATCGGCCCGCTACGGCATATTTTTGGATTTCAGAAAGCAACCACCATGGTCTGCGAAGTTTGACAGAGCGGTATGTTCGATGCGCTCAGATCACTCGATGCAACGGCGATCTTGTGATGTTAGCTGGGCGAAAATCGCCACGCCACTGGGCGTTTCACGACAGTCGGCGTGGGAGCGTTTCAGCTAGAACGATTTATTTAAGTGGAAAATACTCTAGTTGCCGGACGCACTCATGGCGCCGGTTTCACCCCTGGATTCCAGCAACTGGGTTAGCCAGTCCGGGTCCATTTCCGGCACCGAGGACAGCAGCAGCTGGGTATAGTCGGGATGCGGCGGTGACAGGATGTCGTTCTTCATGCCCTGCTCGACCACACGGCCCTGGAACATCACCACAATCTGATCGGAAATCGCTTTCACCGTTGCAATATCATGGGTGATGAACAGATAGGTGATGTTGAACTCCTTCTGCAGCCGCAGCAGCAGTTTCAAAATGCCTTCCTGCACGATCTGGTCAAGCGCCGACGTCACTTCATCGCAGATGATCAGCTCAGGGTTTGCGGCAAGTGCGCGCGCAATGCATATGCGCTGCTTCTGGCCACCTGACAGCTCACTGGGCAACCGTTCCATGAAACTGTCGTCCAGCTCTATCATCTTGAGCAGTTCGGATATCCGCTCATCAAGTTTCTTGCCCGACAGGTCCAGGTAGAACTCAAGCGGACGACCGATAATGTCACGAACCGTATGTTTGGGGTTCATGGCCGTATCAGCCATCTGGTAGATCATCTGGATGCGGCGCAACTGATCCTTCGACCGGTCCTTGAGCGCCAGCGGCAGCGGCTCGTCGTTGAACAGCACATCGCCTTTAATGGGCGGCAGAAGGCCTGTGATGACCCGTGCCGTGGTAGATTTGCCGGATCCCGATTCCCCTACAACAGCCACGGTGGACCCGCGTGGAATATCGATGGTGACGTCTTCGAGCACCTTGATCGAGCTGCCGTAGCTGGCATCGACGCCATTTACCCTGAGGATAATGTCTTCGCTGGTCTCCTGGGGCTTCTCCAGCGACCGGACAGCCCACAACGATTTCGTATATGCCATTTCCGGCTTTTTCAGCATTTGACGCGCCGGTGCATCCTCGACGGTTTCGCCATAGCGTAGAACCTTGATGACATCGGCCATCTGCGCCACTACCGCCAGGTCGTGGGTAATGTAGATTGCGGCGGTCTGGAACTGCTCGACAATGTCGCGCATGGCGGCCAGGACTTCAACCTGGGTTGTCACATCGAGCGCCGTGGTCGGCTCATCGAATATGATCAGATCGGGCCGCGACGACATGGCCATGGCGGTCATGGCGCGTTGCAACTGACCACCGGATACCTGGTGCGGATAGCGCTCGCCGATTGTATCGGGATCGGGCAGTTGCAGGGCTGCAAACAGCTCTCTGGCGTCTGACTTCGCCTCATCTTCCGGACGCAGGCCGTGTCCCACGGTCGCCTCGACACACTGGTCGATCAGCCGGTGCGCCGGGTTAAACGACGCCGCTGCACTCTGGGCTACATAAGCGATGCGCGATCCGTGCAGCTTGCGCAACTCTGAATCACTCATGTTGCGCAAATCCATGCCGTCAAACTGGATGGTGCCGTCAGTAATACGGCAACCCGGCTGCGCATATCCCATGGCAGCCTTGCCCAATGTGGACTTGCCTGCGCCGGACTCGCCAATCAGTCCCATGATCTCGCCGCGGTGCAGCGTCAGGTCCACACCCTTGATGATGGGGTGCCAGACATCATCTGAAAAACCATCAATACGAATATCCCGCATGTCCAGCAGCAGATCGCCGGCTGTGCGATCATCAGTGTTACTTTTCATCGCGAATACCACTTGTTTTGTGCAGGAACCAGTCGACCACGAAGTTGACTGCAACGGTCAGCAGGGCAATGGCGCCGGCGGGAAGCAGAGGGGTCATGGCAGCTTTCATGTCATATTCGGCAAATGAGATGAGCTGGGCGTTTTCGCGGACCATCGATCCCCAATCTGCCGTGGGCGGCTGAATACCGACACCCAGGAATGAAAGTGATGCGATGGTCAGGAACACGAAACAGAACCGCAGGCCGAACTCTGCCACCATCGGTGGCAGAATATTCGGCAGAATATCCCGCCGCATGACCCAGGCAAGACTTTCGCCACGCAGCCGCGACGCCTCGACATAGTCCATGACAACGACATTCAGTGATACCGCACGCGCCAGCCTGAACACCCGTGTTGCGTCCAGTACGGCGATGATGATGATCAGGTTGATCACGTTGGAGCCGAAGATCGACAGCAGCATCAACGAGAAAATCAGGCTCGGGATCGCCATCAAAACATCCACAAACCGGCTCAGTCCCTGGTCCAGCCAGGACCGGTTGATGGCTGCCATCACGCCAAGGCTGCCGCCGATCAGGAACGACAGTGCCGTTGTGGCGACGGCGATACCGATAGTGTTGCGCGCGCCGTAGATCAGCCGCGACAGCACATCACGTCCCAGCTGATCGGTGCCGAACCAGAATTCTGAACTCCACGGTGCGTAAGGTGTGTCGAAAATCTCACTCTCGCCATACGGTGCAACAAGAGGCGCAAATATCGCAACAACAAGATAGAAAGAGATGACGATCATGCCAAACCAGGCTGTGACCGGCGCCTTTTTCAGGCTGCGCCAGGTGCGGTCTCGCCAGGTTCGCCGTTCTGCAACAGCGGCCACCTCACCAGCGGCTGAATAGGTCTGGTCATCGGTGCTCATCTTGGGTGCAACAGCCTCGGATTGGTTACGATGGATACAATGTCGGCAAACAGGTTCAAAAGGATGTAGGTGGCCGCAAAGATCAGGGCGCACGCCTGCACGACAGGAATGTCACGAGTCGTGACGGCATCCACCATCAGCTGCCCGACACCGGGGTAAACAAACACCACCTCCACAACCACCACGCCGACAACCAGATAAGCCAGGTTGAAGGCAATCACATTGACGATCGGCGCCCAGGCATTGGGCAGTGCATGCTTGATGATGACGTTGGATTTGGAAACACCCTTGAGCCGCGCCATTTCGATATAGGGGCTGGCCAGAAGGTTGATGATGGCAGCCCGGGTCATGCGCATCATGTGCGCGACAATCACCAGCGTAAGTGTCAGTGCCGGCAGCGCAGTCATGTATATCCTGTCGATCATTTCAGTGGAGTCGCGGACATTCGCCAGAGACGGGAACACTTTCCACAAGGTCGCCAAAACCAGGATCAGGATGTAGGCAACGAAGAATTCGGGAAACGAGATGGTTGTCAGTGTCGTTGCGTTGACGGCACGGTCATAAAAAGAATTGCGATACAGCGCAGCGGTGATACCAAGCGTCAGCGCCAGGGGTACCGCGATGATTGCGGTCATGCCGGCCAGGAACAATGTGTTCCACAGGCGCGGGCCGATCAGTTCCATCACTTCACGCTCGCGGCCCTGGCTGCGGCCAGAGAAGGATGATCCGAAATCTCCCTGCAGCACACCACCGATCCACTGGATGTAGCGCGTGATGGCCGGGTCGTTCAAACCCAGTTCCCTGCGGAACGCTGCAACGGTTTCAGGCGTGGCTGCCTGTCCGAGAACCGATGTCGCAAAGTCGCCGGGCAGGAACTGCAGCGAACTGAAGATGATAATGGAAACGACAAAAAGGGTCAGCAGGCCAAGACCCAGTCTCTGCAACACAGTCCGTACAATCGGATGCATGTTCTATGTACTCCCTCACGCAAACCGAAACGCGCATCTTGTCGCCGATGCGTCTGTTTGCGTCTCCCACCTTGTGAAGGGTCGCAAAAAAAACCGGGCATGGCCAGCCCTTTTTGTGCCCCAATTTCAACAGAACGGCCGCACGCCCCGGTTCCAGGAGCGCGGCCGCAGCTTATTTCAGGTTGTCAGCCGATCAGGCAAACCACCAGCGGCGATACATGTAACCGCCATCATGATCGTAGTTTGAATTCAGGTCTCCATGCGCCAGTTTCTTGCTGTGTGCTGTCACAAAATCGTTGAACATCAATACCATGATGCCACCGTCATCATGTAGGATGTTCTGCATTTCAGCATACATTTCACCGCGTTTGGCTTCGTTCAGTTCGGCACGGGCCGATACCAGCAATTCGTTGAAGCGCGGGTTTGTCCAGAACGTGTCGTTCCACTTTGCTTCGGCAGCATAAGCGGTCGTAAACATCCAGTCGGTCGTTGGGCGGCCGCTCCAGAACGACATGCACCACGGTTTTTTCATCCACACATTCGACCAGTAGCCATCCGATGCTTCGCGAATGACGTTGATGTCGATATTGCATGCCTTGGCGGATTCCGACATCAGGACGGCTGCATCCAGTGATCCTGCGAACGCGGCTTCGGACGCAGACAGGTCAACTTTCAGGCTGTCCAGTCCGGCCTTCTTGAGGTGGAATCTGGATTTGTCGGGATCGTATGCATGACGCGGCTCGGGGTCGGTTGCGTACTTGATCGACTGTGAGATCGGATTGTCATTGCCAACCGAACCAAAGCCCAGCAGGATCTTCTTCACCAGTTCTTCCCGGTTGATGGCGTACTTCAGAGCAAGCCGGACATCCTTGTTGTCGAACGGCGCCATGGAGGTATTCATGGGGGCCACGTAGTGACCAAATCCGGTGACCTGATCTATCTCCAGGCCGGGGTTCCGCTTCAACAGTGAGATTGTCTTCAGATCGGGGCGGTCGATATAGTCCACATCACCGGAACCAAGAGCGTTCTGGCGCGCAACAACATCACTGACCGACAGCACTGTTACCTCGTCAAAATTGGCGGTGCCATAATAATTCTCGTTGCGCTTGGCTTCGATGGTCACGCCGGCATCAAAGCGTTCCAGCTTGAACGGTCCGGTACCGTTGCCGGATGCCCAGTCCAGCTTGCCGTCCTTGGCTGGCATGATGGGCAGGTGATAGTCGGACACAACGAAAGGAAAGTCTGCCGAGCCGGAGCTCAGCTCGAACACGACCTCATCCTTGCCGTTGGCCTTCACATCCTGGATGATCTCAAGGATCGATTTGGCGGCAGATTTGGTATCCGGGCCCCGGTGGTGGTTGATCGAGGCGACAACATCTTCCGCGTCTAGCGATTTTCCGTCGTGGAATTCCACGCCCTTGCGCAGCTTGAACACCCAGCGGTCCACTTCTGCGGATGCTTCCCAGCTTTCCGCCAGGCCGGGAGCCGGTGAATTCTTGGTATCGATTTCGACCAGATAGTCATAAGGGATGTAGCCCAGATCACCGACGTGGGAGTTTTCCCAGGTACCGGGATCGAGCGAGTCGGTTGTTGAGCCGTGACCGACGGCGGATTTAAGATGTCCGCCTTTTTTGGGTGTTGCCCGCGCGGTTGCAGAAAACAGGTTGTCGCCGGCCGCCACGGTCAATCCTGCTGCCACCGAAAGCTGAATAAAATCCCTGCGCCCCATTTTGCCCGCCGAGACGAGTGATTTCATCTTGTCGATATCCATGATTTTCTCCCTGGTTCCTTGAAAGCCGTAACTCTATTGGGCGACCAATGTCAGGAGTGTGTCAAGATGATCGGCCTCATTGGCAGGTTTGTCCCAGCGAATGCGGTGAATGCGGGGAAACCGCATGGCGATGCCGGACTTGTGCCGGGTTGACGGCTGCACGGCATCAAATGCAACTTCAAATACCAGGTCGGGCTTGACCGCGCGCACCGGTCCGAACCGGTCGGTTGTGTTGTCGCGGACAAACTTGTCGAGCTTCTTGAGCTCTGCATCGGTGAACCCGGAATAGGCCTTGCCGACAGGCACCAGTTCGTCCTTGCCGTCTTCGCCGGTGCGCCAGGCGCCAAACGTATAGTCGGAGTAGAACGATGACCGCTTGCCGGAGCCGCGCTGGGCATACATCACCACGCAGTCGGCGGTGAGCGCGTCGCGCTTCCACTTGAACCAGTGTCCTCTCGGCCGGCCGGCCAGATAGGGAGACGCGATGCGCTTCAGCATCAGGCCTTCAATATTGGCGTCGCGCGCGCCATCGCGCAGAACCGTCAGCTCATCAAAAGTCTTGAACTCGATGACCTCGCTCAAAGATGCGTGCGAAAATTCGTTCACTGCCAGCAAGTCTTCCAGATGCTTGCGCCGCGCCGTGAAGTCGAGCGCGCGGAGGTCATCACCATGATGGAACAACAGGTCGTAAAACCGGATGTGCGCCGGATAATCCTTCACCATTGCAGCACTGACCGTCTTGCGGTTGAGACGTTGCTGAAGATCATTGAAAGGGGCGATGTCGCCGTCGCGCAGCACCAGCAATTCGCCATCTGCCACGCCGGAAAAGCCCAGGAATGCATCGGCGATGTCGGGGAACGCCTTCGATATATCATCACCGGTGCGCGAATACAGCCGCAAGTCTTGCCCGTTTCCCGCCAGTTGCACCCTTATGCCGTCCCATTTCCATTCGGTGACCCACTCTGCCGGCGCAAGCTTGGCAAGATCGCCGTCTTCCAGCGGGTGGGCCAGCATGACCGGTCTGAATACCGGCGTATCACCCGGGTCGGGTCTGTCGGCCCTACCGTCCAGCCAGGCAAACAGGTTTTCATAGGGAAGCTCTATACTGTGCCAAATCTCCTCGACGTCTGCCACGTCATGGTCAAATGCTTGCGCAATGGCTGTCTTGGCGAGGCGTGCCGACACGCCGATGCGAAGTCCGCCGGTGACCAGCTTGAGCAGGGCCCAGCGGCCATTGGCATCGAGAGCATCCATCCAGCCAGCCAGCACCGGTCCGGCGTCTGCGCGCTTGAGCGATTGCAGTGTTTCGTAAATTTCGCTCAGTGACGGTACCGGTGCATCTGTGTTGTGTACCGGCCACAACAGCGAAACCGTCTCTGCTGTATCTCCCACATAATCCCGCGACAGCTTGTAGAGCACCGGATCGACATGCGGTTCCAAAAGCTCTGCCACCAGGCGCCGGAACGGCAGGCGCAGGTTCAGGCCGTCCGTCAGGGCAGCCAGCGCAATGCCGCGATCCGGATCGGGCGTGGCGCGGAAATAGGCCTGCATCAACTCAAGCTTGGCATTGCGTGAGCTGGTGAAGGCGAGACGGTTCATCAGTTCGGCGAAGGCATGCATTGGCTCACTCTCCCTCGTCTTCAAAACCGACCAGGGCAAGTGCTCTGCCCTTCAGGCCCATGCTGGAGATCTGGTGCAACAGCGCATCTTCCCTGCCATGGGTCACCCAGATTTCACCCGCCTCGACATCTGCTATGGTCTGCAGCAGTTCCGGCCAGTCGGCATGGTCGGACACGATAATGGGAAACTCCGCGCCGCGCTGGCGGGCTCGTGCCCGAACCCGCATCCAGCCTGAGGCAAACGCCGTCAACGGATCGCTCATGCGCCGTGACCAGCGATCGGCAATCGCAGATGGCGGACACAGCACCAGTTGGCCTTGCAAGGCCTCCGGCGGTTCATCGGCGACAGGCCGTAGCTCTCCAAGTTCCACGCCCTGCGTCGTATAATAGTCACACAAGCCTCGCAGCGCGCCATGCAGAAAGATCGGTTTGTCATAACCTGCTGCGCGGACCAGGGAGATCATGCGCTGGCATTTGCCAAGCCCATAGACGCCGAGCAGATGCGTGCGCTGTGGCGCTGCGCCAAGCGACGCAACCAGGCGGGCGGCTTCGGTGGCGGCGTTTTCGTGTACAAAGACCGGCAGGCCGAACGTGGCTTCGGTGATGAAAAGATCACATTTGACCACTTCAAAACCGGCGCACGTCGGATCGGCGGCGCGCTTGTAATCACCTGATACAACGGCACGATAACCCTGCCAGTCCAGGATGACCTGGGCTGCGCCCAGTATGTGCCCGGCGGGCGCCATGCCCACATCAACGCCATTGATCGAAATGGTCTCACCGTAATCTACCGCCTGCAGGTTTTCACCGGCCCGCTCGCCATAGCGTACCTGCATGATGTCGAGCGTT
>JABDRA010000213.1 GCA_013041995.1 Anderseniella sp.
GGTGAGGTCAACAGACAGGCGGGCGCCTTTCTCCTCCACAGCCGGTTCATAGGCATCCACCAGGTTTTCAATGATGCGGGAAAAATCAAGCCGGGCAAACCGGCTGGTGCGGTCGGCCGCCTCGACCTGTGAAATCCGCAACAGGGCAT
Organism: Anderseniella sp.; assembly: GCA_013041995.1. GTDB lineage: Bacteria > Pseudomonadota > Alphaproteobacteria > Rhizobiales > Aestuariivirgaceae > Anderseniella. The sequence continues at coordinate 150 of JABDRA010000213.1, forward strand.
CAAAGGTGCGGTTGATGGTGTCCGCTTCGGCCCGGGCCTGTTGCAGGTCGGGCTCAGCATCTGCGCCTGCGTTGAGCTTTTCCAGCGCGGACTCAATGGCGATGGACAGCCGCCCGATCGGGGTTTTCAGGTCATGGGCAATGTCGGTGCTGACCTGCCTGATGGCCTCCACCGTGGTCTGCAGCCGCGCCAGGGTGAGGTTGATCTCGCGGGCAAACCGGTTGACATCGTCGTTGGTGCCGGCGGTTGCCAGTCTCACCGACAACTCACCATCGGCGACGCGGGCCAGAGATTGCCTGAAGCCTGACAGGCGGCTTTGCGACCGGCGGGCAAACACCAGCGCCAGCACGACGGCAAAGCCCAGGACCAGCGGAATGAACCAGGTCAGGATGCGCCGGAGAATGGCATTCATCTCCTCGATATGTTCGGCCTCGAAGGCCACGACCAGGTCATGGTCTCCCAGCTTGCGGGCGGCATAGCGATACACCTTGTCCTCGCCTTCGTCGTCCGCGCGGGTGAGATAGCCGCGGCTGCCTGGGGCAGCCTCCGGCAGGTCGACGCCGCTGAGCCTGGTTCCGCCGCGGCCGAGGTAAAACAGCCGGTCATCCGCATCACCGGTTTCGATATGGCGCTGTATGAGCGCGGTCAGGCCGGCCTCGCCGTCGTTTTTCAACTGGTTTTCAAACAGCGCCACCTGGTCATCAATGCGCTCGTCGAGATGCTCCAGCAATTCACCTGACAAGGTTGAGTAAAACAGCCAGCCGACCAGCAGCAGGGCGGCCGACAGCAAGCCGACGAAAACTCCCGCCAGGCGAAATGCGGAGCTTTGCAAAAACTCATGACGGGGCATGAAGGCAGTATCCGGTGTTACGCACCGTGTGGATCAGGGCTGAGTCAAACGGCTTGTCGACCTGTGCGCGCAGGCGGCTGATCTGGGTTTCCACAACGCTGGTCTGGGGATCGAAGTTGAACTCCCAGATGCGCTCCAGCAGCATGGTGCGGGTGATCACCCGGCCTTCAGCGCGCAGCAGCATTTCCAGAATGGCAAACTCGCGCGGTTTCAGATCAATGACCTGCGATGCACGGGTGACCCGGCGTTTCAGGATATCCATCTCGAGATCGGCAACCTTGAGGATGAGCTGCTCGGTGTTGATGTCGGGGCGCCGCGCTATGGCATTGATGCGCGCCATCAGCTCGATGAAGGCAAACGGCTTGACCACATAATCGTCACCGCCGGCCTCAAGGCCTTCCACCTTGTCATTCAACCCGCCGATCGAGGTGACGAACACCACCGGCACCTGGCAGCGGGCCTGGCGCATGGCCTTGACCATGGACAACCCGTCAAGGCCGGGCAGCAAGCGGTCTGCAATGACCACGTCATAGTCGCCCTGAACCGCCAACCCCAGCCCGTGCCGGCCGTCATCGCACAGCTCGCAGGAGTGCCCGGCCTCGCTCAGGCCCTTTTCGATATATCCGGCAATGGTGGCGTCGTCTTCGACGATGAGAAGGTGCATGACGGGCAGTTTCGCGCGATGGGGTGAATTGTCAAACACTGAGACGGCAACGCGCTAGCTGCGGAACCGGGTCCGGTCGCGGCACGCCGCGCTGCCTTCATCCAGTACCCGATGACCAGTGGCGGCGATGAACTGCCAGTCAAACGCGCCGTTGTGCAGGTCCAGTTTGAGAACGCCGTTTTCTTCCGTGATCATCCGGTCCGAAATCGGCGACGGTTCTTCGTCCCGTTTCCGGACCTTGCCACCGGTGCCGACGACAAAGGTCAACATGCCGTCATCACGGGCACTTTTACCGGACCCGTCCAGCGGCCGGGTGCGCTCGTAAAAATGATTGTGGCCGTTCAGGACCGCCGTCACGCCAAGGGCCTCCAGCAGCTTGAACAGCGGCCTGACGCCGTCACTGTTTTTGCGGTGACGGGTGGAAAAGGCCGGAGAGTGATAGAAGACCAGCACGCAATCGGTGCCGGCCCGGTCCAGCGTCGCGTTGATCCAGTCAAACTGGTGTGAGCCGTCATAAACGCCGACCTCGCTGTTCAGCGACAATACCAGCCAGTTGCCGAACCGGATGCTGTAATATCCCCTGCGGTCCGGGCCTGCTTTGTCGCCCCAGTAGTTGAAATATCCCAGCGCGCCGAGAGAATTGTATTCATGATTGCCGGGCGCGGGAAACGTACGCGCCTTGTGCCGTCCCCAGGACTGATCATAACAGTGGTGAAATTCCGCCGGTGATCCACTGGAATAGACCAGGTCGCCCAGCACCAGCAGCGGGGCTTCAGGATACTGCCGGACCAGTTTTTCGGTTCGCACATGTCCAACTTTCTTTGCCGCCATGTCAGAGCCAAAACCTGCCGAATAGAGCAGGTCGTCACCGATTTTCCCGAATATCGTTGTCGCCTTGCAATCCGCAATGTCACCTACAGCCAGCAGCGTGACCGTCTTGTCGGTGTCATGAGGATGGTAGACGAAATCCGCCCCGGCCCTGGGCAGGCTCGGATTGGCGATAGCCGTGGCCGTCAGTTCAGGTGAAACCGTCTGCCTGATCAGGTGAGCGGCGATGGAAAACAGCTGGCCGCGAGTGATACCGATCGCCGCGACCAGCGCCAGGCAGCAGGTCAGTATCAATACAAGCGGCCTTCGGGTTGTGTTTTTCAACCGGCAAACTCCTGAGGTTTCCAGGAGCTTGCTAGGCGGTATTGCTTACACGGCGATCTCAGCAAGTTTACAAGATTGTAAACAATGGGCCATCGGGCACTACCGCCAGTCACACTTCCAACACCAGAGCCTGATTGACTTGTGATTGGTACGTTACGGGATCCGGCACGTATACTGGCTGACAACATAAATTCGATTGAAAGGAATGGTGCCGTTATGAACTTGATCAAGAACAGCCTTGCCTTTGCAGGTATCGCCGGCGCAATCACATTTGCCGCCCTGACAAGCACAACCCCCACCGCCTCAGCCGGCTCGTATTCGAGCGACGCCGGCCGTACCGCCGTCTGGGTCTATGTGCGCGCGTTTCGCGGTGAAGATGTCTGGGAAACCTGCCGCCGGGTCTACCGGCGCGATGTGTACCAGGTGCGCCGCGGCGGCGGCCCGGGTGAAGCACGCTGCTATATCGATGCCAGCAGTATCGGCGACCCGCGTGGCTACAACCGGTCGCGCTACCGCGACTGACCCGTTACGCCTGTTCCAGCGGCGCGGACAACCGTCCGGCCTGCACCCTGTCGCGGCGCGGCGGGATTCCGAACTTGGCCGAGTAGGCGCGCGAGAAATGGCTGGCATTGGCAAAACCGCAGGCAAGTGCCACCTCGGTGATCGGCAAGGTGGACTGCATCAGCAGGTTGCGGGCACGGTCCAGCCTTAACGTGCGGTAGTGATCGGCAAAGCTTGCCCCCAGCAGGCTGGCGAACAGCCGGTC
>JABDRA010000245.1 GCA_013041995.1 Anderseniella sp.
AGAACAGGTTGACAAGAACAAGATCAGTCGCGCTTTGCGTTTTGCCTACCTGGCCCCAGACATCACCCAGGCCATTCTCGAAGGCCATCAACCTATCGAAATGACCGCAGATAGAATGCGTCGCCTGCCTGACCTGCCCATGGGCTGGCGGGAACAGAAAGATCTTCTCGGCTTCGCCTGATCAAGACCGCTCCTCAACCCGCATCATTCTGCCAAACGTGTGGTCATCAAAATCAGCCAACTGAGACGAACGGCCAAATAGGTCGAAAATCCTTTAAAGTGTGTGTCTCCCGTACCCAGGTTCGACCGCAACACGCCGCTAACCCTCGGACATGTCTAAAGAAAAAGGACGTTGAGACAATACCGCCTCAACGTCCTTGACTGTCTGGTGGAGCCAGGCGGAATCGAACCGCCGACCTCTACAATGCCATTGTAGCGCTCTCCCAACTGAGCTATGACCCCGAAATCTCTTATAGAATTCACCGGCCCTGGCCGGGAAATCTGCCGGCCAGCTTGGGGGCTGCCGACACTGTCTGCGTGATACCCGCAACCGGCAGATGATGTCAATCTGCCAGTTCGGTGTTTTTGCTCAGGCCTCGTCACCACCCTTTTTGGGAATCAGGTCTTCGACCCCGGTCCCGCCTTCGTCTTCCTCGTCAACCAGGAACTGATCGGAACTTTCGGATTCATCGTCGTCATCGGTGTCGCCGAGATCGACATCCTTGATGGCGGCTGTTTCGTCATCCGCATCATCATCGGTGTCATCGTCTTCGAGATCTTCCAGGCTCACGACAACCGGATCTTTCTCCAGTTCGCCTTCGTCCTTCTTGACCTCTTCCTCGACCGGCTTTTCGGCCGGCTTGGCCCGGGTCGGCAGATCCGCCTTCGACGGCAGCAACTGCTCTGCCACAAATGCCTGTTCGCACTTGGGGCAGGTGATGGGATCCTTGTTCAGATCATAAAAACGCGCTGCGCAGTTGGGGCAAGTTCGTTTGGTTCCAAGTTCGTCGCTGACCACGGTTACAACGTCCTAATCTTTGTAAATGGATTTCAATTATGAAGAATGAATTGGCATCCCATGCCACGGGCACGCGCGCGTGTCAAAAGCCAATTTACCCACCCGTGATTATGGCATGTCGCAGCAGGGTATGATAATGCCGCCCTACACATCGCTAACAAGGCCTGCTTGCGCCTGTCAATTCCAGGGTCAAATCCAGTTGAGTTCCGAGACGCCGCATCCACTTCGCTCTGCAAACTCACCCGGGCTCAACGGTCGGGTCAAGGTGCCCGGGGACAAATCAATCTCACATCGAGCCTTGATGTTCGGTGCCGTAGCGCTTGGTGAAACGGTCATCACCGGCCTGCTGGAAGGCGAGGATGTCATCAATACGGCAAAAGCCATGGCGGCACTTGGTGTCAGGCTGGAACGCTGGAACGACGATGACACCTGGCATGTCCACGGCGTCGGCCTTGGTGGTTTCCAGCCACCGGCACAGACCATCGATTTCGGCAATTCCGGAACCGGTGCACGGCTCGCCATGGGCCTGTTGGCAACCAGCCCGGTATCAGCGCGCATGTCGGGAGATGCATCCCTGCGCTCGCGCCCGATGGGCCGCATCGTGACGCCGCTTGAAGGGTTTGGCACCCGGTTCGACACATCCGATGGCGGCCGTATGCCGCTGACCCTGCATGGTGCGCAACACCCGGTGCCCATTGAATACCGGTTGCCGGTCGCCTCTGCCCAGGTCAAGTCAGCCGTCCTGCTGGCAGGCCTGAATGCACCCGGTGCAACGACCGTGATCGAGCCCGAACCCACCCGGGACCATACTGAGCGCATGCTGGAAGGGTTTGGCGCCGACATCGAAATCGGCCATGCCGACGATGGCGCGCGCACCATTACTGTCACGGGGCACGCGGAATTGCAGGCTCAAACAGTTGAGGTGCCGGGTGATCCGTCATCGGCGGCCTTCGCGCTTGTTGCGGCAATCATCAGTGATGACAGCGAGGTTACGGTGGAGAACATGCTGTTGAACGAAACCCGCACCGGCCTGATCGTAACGCTGCAGGAAATGGGTGCTGATATATCCATCTCCAATGAAAGAGTGTCCGGTGGCGAGCCGGTAGGAGATGTGACGGCCCGGTCCAGCAAGCTCTCCGGCATTACAGTGCCTGCAGCGCGTGCACCGTCGATGATTGATGAATATCCGGTTCTGGCAGTTGCTGCCGCCTTTGCGGATGGCACAACAAGAATGCAGGGCC
>JABDRA010000217.1 GCA_013041995.1 Anderseniella sp.
CACGCGGCATGAAAACCACACGCGTCGGCGGCGGCCATCCCCATTACGGTGTTTTGGCAGACGGTGCAGGCAATGGGTCCCGGGAAAGTTCAGCGCGCGCCTTCTACCAGCAGGATTTGTGGCACTATACGGTCGGCAAGATGGTGGATGCCTGCGCAGCCAACGGTATCAAGGCGTTTTACGGGCCGTTCGGCGATTTCTCAGACCCAGATGCCTGTGAAGCACAATTCCGCAATGCCTTCCTGCAAGGTTGCCTTGGCGCATGGTCTCTGCATCCTTCCCAGGTGGAAATAGCCAAGCGGGTTTTCTCCCCGGACCCGGCAGAGGTAAAGTTTGCCTTGAGGATTCTGGAGGCCATGCCTGACGGAACCGGCGCTGTCATGATCGATGGCAAGATGCAGGATGATGCGACCTGGAAACAAGCCCGCGTTATCGCCGATCTTGCACGATTGGTGGCAGTCAAAGAGCCGGAAATGGCGGAGATTTATGGTTTATGATCGGCACACCGTTCAGCAACTATCAACTTAATTTTCTGAAACTCGCTTGAAACAAACCGCAATTGGGTGCATTTATAGGCAATGATCGCGATAAACAGACAGGCACGATTCGGCATTGGACAGGTGGTAAAGCACCGCCTGTTCCCGTTTCGTGGTGTCATTTTCGATGTGGATCCGACTTTTTCAAATACCGAAGAGTGGTGGGATTCCATCCCCGAAGAAACCCGGCCGTCCAAGGATCAGCCGTTTTATCATTTGCTGGCCGAGAACGAAGAAACCGAATACATAGCCTATGTATCGGAGCAGAACCTGCTGGCCGACGATACGGGTGACCCGGTTCGCCATCCCCAGATCCCGGAGTTTTTCGAGACTTACGATCCGGAGCAGCACACCTATCTGCCGCGTGACAGTGCTACCCACTAATCCGACATGGGTTCAAGTGACCCCAGTATCTTTCTGACCACCTTGAAACAGATCAGTTCACGGTTTCTGTCGCTTTTTGCCACGAATCCGATCTAGATTATCCTCATGAACATGATGCTCAGATTGCTGTCTGCAGGCATGGTTTGGCTGGCGTTGGCTGCATCTGTGCACGCTGAACCCAGGCACGCCATCGCCATGCTCGGAGAGCCGGCACTTCCGGCCGACTACACCCATTTTCCCTATGTCAATCCGGACGCTCCCAAAGGTGGGACCTTGCGCGTTGCCCGGACCGGAAGCTTTGACAGCGTCAACCCGTTCCTTATCAGAGGCCAGGCTGTGGCAGGCGCACGAACACTGGTGTTTGAAAGCCTGCTGGAACGCTCACACGCGGAACCGTTCACACTCTACGGCCATATCGCCGAGACCATCGACGTCAATGAGGATCGCACCGAAGTCATCTTCCGGATAAACCCGAAAGCCCGGTTTTCCGATGGTGAACCGGTCCAGGCCGACGATATTGTCTATTCGCTGGAGACTTTGCGGGACAGTGGGCGCCCCAATCATCGCACCTACTATGCAAAGGTGACATCGATCGAGACACCCGACAATATGACCGTGCGGATGAAGCTGGAACCGGGAGACCGTGAACTGGTGCTCATTATGGGCCTGATGCCGGTGCTGCCAAAACACGTGTTCGAGACACGCGACTTCGAGCAAACCACACTGGACAAGCTCGTCGGTTCCGGCCCCTACGTCTTCGACAAGATAGATGCCGGCGATCATGTCATTTATCGCCGAAACCCGGAATACTGGGCAAATGACCTGCCCAGCGCACGCGGAAAATTCAATTACGACACCATCCGGTATGACTATTATCGCGATACGCAAGGGGCATTCGAGGCCTTCAAGAAAGGCGAGGCAATGTTGCGAACCGAAGGCGATGCGTCGCGTTGGGCGGTTGGTTATGCAGATGTCAAAGACCAGCCGGTAACCCTGGAAACCATCGAGGTCGGTTTGCCCAAACCGGCATGGTCACTGGTATTCAATACCCGCCGGGCAGTTTTTGCAGACAAGCGGGTTCGAGAAGCGCTGATCCTGACTTTCGACTTTGAATGGATCAACAAGAACCTGTTTCATGACAAAATGCAGCGTACGCAAGGCTTTTTCTTCGGGTCGCATCTGAGCGCCATAGGCCGTCCGGCCAGTGACAATGAACGAAAAATGCTCGAACTTGCAGGCGCGAAAGTCCGGTCGCAGATCCTGGACGGTACGTTTTCCCTGCCCGTTTCAGACGGCTCTGGGCGCGACAGAAAAAACCTCCGCAAGGCGCTGAAATTATTGAATGAAGCCGGATGGAGAACCAGCTCCGCGGGACTGAGGAATTCCGAAGGCTCAGGCCTTTCATTTGAAATCACGGTGGCGAACCG
>JABDRA010000223.1 GCA_013041995.1 Anderseniella sp.
CCACTATGCCGAAACCGCCGAAGAAGCCTGGGATCCCCTTGTCAAGGCTGGCATCCTGGAAAAAACGCCGCTGCAGGCGGACCCGCCAGGCTCAAAACCGCTGATTTAGAGTATTTTTGACCCAAAAAGACCAGCTTCTAAACTTCTTGTTCACCATATTCCTGCATTCTCGGCGCCCATGAGTTCGGTGCCATGCCACGGTTTGCACAAAGGTGTGAGCGCTGCATGAGTTTAGTCAGGCGTAACAATGTCAGTTTCTGTACCAAGGCGTAACCACGTCCTGATCGTTGAGGACAAGCCGTCACTTGCCAGCGTATATCGCACCCATCTTGAAAAGGATGGGTTTGCCTGCCAGTTGGCGGCCAGCCAGTCAGCTGCGATCAGCCATCTTGAAAACAGCCCTTTTGATGCGATTATTCTGTCTCTGGAACTGAGCGGTCCGGACTGCATTTCCCTCATCGAAACCTGGACCCTCGCCAATCCTGCGGCTTCGATCATCGTCATTGCTGCAAATGCATCGATAAATGACGCTGTTGATGCCGTGCGCGCCGGAGCCTGGGACTATCTGGTCAAACCGGTATCGCGCAACCGCCTGATCACGACATTGACCAATGCCTGCCGGTCTCCTGTACAGCAAGGTGCCGGTGTTGCGGCCAGCCCATCCAGGCCGGCAACACCCGTGCCGGACACAATGATCGGTTCCTCGCGTGCCATGGCGGATACCCGCAGGCAGATCGAAGCCATTGCGTCATCCAGCGCACCGGCTTTCATTACCGGCGAGAGCGGTACCGGCAAGGAATTGTGTGCCCAGGCCATTCATGATTTCTCGCCGCGCGCCAACCAGCCGTTCATCGCCCTCAATTGCGGCGCCATCCCGCATGACCTGATGGAATCAGAGATTTTCGGCCACCTGAAAGGTGCATTCACCGGTGCTATTTCCGATCGTGAAGGGGCAGCGGCCGCAGCAGACGGCGGCACATTGTTTCTGGATGAAATCTGCGAAATGGAACCGTCCCTGCAGATCAAGCTGTTGCGCTTCCTGCAAACCGGCACCATTCAGCCGGTCGGCTCGCCCCATACCCGCAAGGTGGACATCCGGATAGTCTGTGCCACCAACCGCACGCCTCAAACGGAAGTGGCTGAAGGCCGCTTCCGGGAAGACCTGTACTTTCGCCTTCATGTCCTGCCAATTCATCTGAAACCGTTGCGCGAGCGCGACCGCGACGTAGCCGAACTTGCGTCATGTTTCCTCGATACATACACACATGAAGAAGCCCGCTCGTTCAGCCGGATCGATCATGAAACCATCAGCACGTTGATGGCCTATGACTGGCCGGGTAATATTCGGGAATTGCAGAATGTCATCCGCCAGAGCGTGGTTCTGCATGACGGCGAGGCGCTGGAAACCCATATGCTGCCGGATCACATCGTCAATGCCAAAGCCAGGTGTTCTTCCCCGGCACCCGGACAGACCGGACGCTTGTTATGGCAGATAGAGCGTGACGTGATCGAAGCTGCCATTTCCGGCTTTGCCGGCTCCATTCCAAAAGCTGCAGATGCGCTGGGCATCAGCCCTTCGACCATCTACCGCAAACGCGAAACATGGGCGGAAAAGTCCGCCTGACGTTTTATTCAATCAGACTGGACCATGTCGTCAGCGTCGGAAACCGTATCGCCGAAATGCACCACCACAATTCTCACATCACTACCAGCGGCCGGTTTCAGGCCGTGAACGGTGCCTGCCGGAATGTACAGGCTGTCATCGGGTGCAACAATCAGGACATCGTCTCCAAGCAGCACCTCGGCTTCGCCTTCAACGATTGTCCAGTGTTCCGAACGGTGTTGATGATAGTGGGCGGGCAGTTCCTTGCCACGCTTGACGGAAATGCGTTCAATCCGGTGTCCACCGCTGCATGACAGAACCTCAACACTGCCCCATTGGTGACGTTTGGGCTTTGATGTTGCCATATCGGGATGATGGTCGACCAGACGCGAAACGGAATCCGGTTTCTGCTTGAACGGAATTTCAGGCACGATACCTGTCATGACAAACTGCTCCCTGTTGTTCAGGGGGTCTGTCCTGCATGAGCCTTTACCGGCCTCTTTGAGGTACAAGGCCCCCGGCCTCTCAAACTCAGTCAGCAAAATTCAGGCCAGGAGTCCGCCTGGTGCGGTAATCAACGATAAACCGCTGTTTGCTCAGGTTTGCCAGATTGTGGCGACGCGCGATGGCCCGGTCCGCTTTGTGCAAGATGCAAATCAATCTTCGCAAATTGCAAAAATCCACCGTGGCGGGTGTACCCACCATCTGTCTGCCTATGCGTCAGATCCGAACCGGTCTCAGGAGCCTTTGAGGCCCTGTCCGCTTTCCAGCATCTTCAACAGGTGCATGACTTCTTTCAGTTCAGGAGAAACATCCTGATGCTGTTTTGCAGCTTCGGGTGCGGATTTCTCAGCAGCCATATGAAACTCTTGCTCGCCTGCGCGATTTGCGCTGTACATGTGTCCCAGCCTTTTGCTCTATCAACATGAATAGTCTAGCCCTGTGCATCCTAACGAAGACCTAAAATCCATCCGCACATTTGGTCCTCACCGGAAATCGGCGGTTCATCTATTCGCACTTCGAGGCGGAAATGGGACACGGAGAAGACAAAAGCATGCTTGAGCCAGCTGACACTTACGAGCAGATTGTCAACCGTTTCAAATGGCAGATACCGGAGCGGTTCAATATCGCCCAGGCGGTTTGCACGCGCTGGGCGCTTGAGAGCCCCGACGCACCTGCCATCATCGAGCACATGGTTGACGGCCCGGTGCGCACAACCTCGTTCTCAGAGCTTGAAGAGATGTCAAACCGCTTTGCCAACCTGCTGGTAAAATCAGGCATCGGGCGCGGCGACCGGGTGGCATTGCTGTTGCCGCAGGCTCGCGAAACCGCTGCAGCCCATGTCGCCATTTACAAGATCGGTGCCATTGCGGTACCCCTCGCAATGCTGTTCGGGGTCGAGGCTGTTCAGTACAGATTGCAGAATTCCGGCGCCAAAGCCCTGATCATGTCAACGGCGTCGCGTGAAAACGTATCAGAAATACTGCCCGGCCTGGACGCCTTGCAGATGGTGTTCTGTATCGATGGCAAGCTGGACATCGCACCCCACATCCATGACGAAAGCAGATCGCTGCCAGCCACCTTCGAGACTGTCGATACCTCACCGGACGATGCCGCCTTGATGATCTACACATCCGGCACCACCGGTCCGCCAAAAGGCGCACTGCATGGACACCGTGTACTGCTTGGCCATATTCCCGGTATTCAGTTCGCCCACGAGTTCTTTCCGCAGCCGGGAGATCTGATGTGGACACCGTCTGACTGGGCATGGGCCGGGGGGTTGCTGAATGCGCTGTTGCCGGCGCTTTACTTCCGCGTACCGGTGCTGGCCTACAAATACACCAAGTTTGACCCGGCAAACGCCTGGGACCTGATGGCGTTACACAAGGTCCGCAATGTCTTCATTCCGCCCACCGCTCTCAAATTGATGCGCGCCAGCACGCCCGCCGATGTCGACAAGCTCACCTTGCGGACGATTTTTTCCGGTGGCGAGGCCGTTGGCGGCGCATTGCAGGAATGGGCTGAGGACAGCCTCGACATGAAGATCAACGAAGTCTACGGGCAGACCGAATGCAACCTCGTGCTGGAAAGCTGCAACGCCATCGGCGTGTGGAAAAAGGGTGCCATCGGCAAAGCTGTACCAGGCCACACGGTTGCCATCGTGGACGATGCCGGCAATGCCCTGCCGGATGGGGAGGCAGGCAATATCGCGGTACAGCGCCCGGACCCGGTGATGTTTCTGGAGTACTGGGGCAAGCCGGAGGCAACAAAGGACAAGTACGCCGGCGACTGGCTGTTGACCGGAGACCAGGGCTTCAAGGATGCAGAAGGGTATTTTCACTTTGTCGGGCGTGATGATGACGTCATCACTTCGTCCGGCTATCGCATTGGCCCGGGAGAGATCGAAGACTGCCTGTCGCGCCATCCATCCGTAAAGCTGGCTGCCGTCATCGGCGTGCCGGATCCCGTTCGCACGGCAATCGTCAAGGCGTTTGTGGTTCTCAATGATGGTTTTGAGGCAACCGACGCCATCCGCGCAGAAATACAGGATCATGTCCGCAATCGTCTGTCAGCTCATGAATACCCGCGCGAGATCGAATTCCGCGACGAGTTGCCGTTGACCACAACAGGCAAGGTAATCCGCAGATTACTGCGCAACGAACCGTCTTCAAATTGACGTGTTCGCGATTAATTATCCTGACAGCGGCGACAACAGGCTCTAGTCTTGTGGTTTGCCTTTGGCACAAATTTGGAAAACTCAGGAGATTGTTTATGCTCTTTAGGCTCGTTTCATCATCCAGGACTGCAATCATCGGCCTGGTAGCCGTCATCGGCGTCACAGGCGCCGCCTTTGCCGGACCAATCGAAGATCGTCAGGCCAACATGAAAAACGTCGGCAAAGCCATGGGCGCACTCGCCGCCATTGCCAAAAAGGAAGCTCCATTTGACGCAGCCGTGGTGAACACCAATGCAACCGCTCTGGCCGACAACGTAAAACAAGCCAAGGCACATTTCCCCGACGGCAGTGAAACCGGCGACAAGGAAACCTGGGCAAAGGCTGAAATCTGGCAGAACAAGGCTGACTTCGACGCCAAGGCCGATAAATCCGTTGAAGCCGCAATGCAGATGGCCGCCGTAACAGACGAAGCCGCCTTCGGTGCTGCACTGGGCGCGCTCGGTGGAACTTGCAAGGCATGCCACGAAGACTATCGCCGGCCGAAAGAGTAATCGCTGATCGGTTAGTGACGGCATGAAACGAATATTGGCTGCAGGTATCATGGCAGGCGGCGTGGCCGCCACCGCCGGTTGGGTGATCGCGGCGCCCGATCCGCTTCCGGCTTCCGCTCTCAAGCCCCACACGGCCAGTATCGAAAACGGCAAGCGGCTGTACACGACAGCCGGTTGCCTGTCATGCCATCTGCCGGCCAAGGATAACAAGCAGGCGGACATGTCGTTGCCGTCGGGCGGGCGGGTACTGAAAACACCTGCCGGGGCCTTTTATCCGCCCAACATCACGCCTGACACCGAAACCGGCATTGGCGGCTGGACCGGCATTCAGTTCATCAATGCCGTCAAACGCGGTATTTCTCCTGACGGCAGGCATTACCTGCCCGCCTTCCCGTACGCGTCGTACTCGAAGATGAGCGATGCGGATGTGTTGGACATCAAGGCCTATATGGATACCTTGAAACCGGTACAGGCGGAAAACCGGGCTGCCGATTTACCGCTTGGCCTGCCGGTTGAAACAGCAATGCGGCGGGGCCTAGGCATCTGGAAAATTGCCGCAGGCTTTGATCCGACCGAATTCGTCAAGGATACCTCGAAAGACGACATCTGGAACAAGGGCGCCTATCTGGTCCAGGGTCCAGGTCATTGCGGCGAGTGCCACACGCCGCGCGATTGGGCCATGGCCATGGACACGTCTCGCTGGATGGCCGGCGGGCCCCATCCGGAAGGTGACGGCAAGGTTCCGTCATTGCGCAACCTGAAGTCTCGGGGACGCTTCAAGGACCCAGGTGACCTGGCAACAGCGCTGGAATTCGGCGAGACGCTTGGTTACGACAAGATGTCATCCGGCGGCATGGCAGCGGTACAGACAAACATGTCGAAACTGCCTGCAGAAGATCGAACGGCGATTGCTACCTATCTCATGAGCCTGGAATAACCTTTCAGGCTCAGCCGGAGAATCCGCCTGCGTCCAGAAACGCCTGCTCCTCGGCAGTCGTGGAGCGGCCCAGCAGAGCATTGCGATGCGGAAACCGGTCGAAGCGCTTGATGATATCTCGGTGGGTTATGGCAAACGGAAGCGTGTCTTCAAGCCCGGCCTGCCCGCAAAGCTCCACACATCTGTCCTGATCCACCAGTGCTTCTGAATGCATGAACGGCATATAGTACCAGCGCTTCACCGATGCGGCACAGTCATCATCATCACCCGTGGCAATCGCTTTCGTGGCAAGCGCCAATGCCTTCGGGTCAGTGGCAAACATGTCTGCAGTGCCGCGATGCAGGTTGCGGCTCATCTGATCGAGCAGCAGGATCAGGGCGAGTCTTCCGTCACGGGTCTCACC
>JABDRA010000246.1 GCA_013041995.1 Anderseniella sp.
CACACTGAACCGGCCCAGGGCGCGCAATGCGCTGACCTTTGCCATGTATGAGGCCATTCGCGACATCTGCGAGAACGCCGCCGGCAATGACAGCTTGCGCGCCGTCATTATCACCGGGTCGGGCGACAAGGCGTTTGCAGCCGGCACTGACATTTCGTCTTTCCGCGATTTCTCCAAACCGCAGGATGCACTCGACTATGAAGCACGCATCGACAAGGTGCTGGCTTCGCTGGAAGCGGTACCGGTGCCGACCATCGCCGCCATATCCGGTGCCTGCACCGGCGGCGGTGCGGCCATTGCCGCGTGCTGCGATCTGCGCATCGGCGCGCGTGACATGCGCTTCGGGTTCCCCATTGCCCGTACACTCGGCAACTGCCTGTCCAACAACAACCTGGCGCGGCTGTCGTCCATGCTCGGCGCGCACCGGGTCAAGGAGATCATCTTCACCTCGCGCCTGATCGAGGCCGGCGAGGCACTTGCGCTCAGCCTTGTGTCGGAACTGCATGACGACAAGCAAGCCGTGCTGGCCCGGGCCCATGAACTTGCAGAAACGCTGAAAGGTCATGCGCCGCTGACCATGCGCGCCACCAAGGAAGCGCTGCGCCGGTTGCGCGTCGGGCATGACGGCGATGATCATGACCTGATCGTCCAGTGCTATATGAGCGAGGATTTCCGCGAAGGCATGGAAGCCTTCCTGGCCAAGCGCAGGCCAGAGTGGAAGGGCAAGTAAGCCGTTATGGCGGAGGTTCCCAATACCGGCCCGTTGAAAGGCATGAAGGTCATCGAGATGGCCCACATCATGGCCGGGCCAGTGACCGGCCTGATGCTCGCCGACATGGGTGCTGACGTGGTCAAGGTGGAACGGCCCAACGGCGATGATACCCGCCGCTTCCTGCCGCCGGACATTGAGGGTGAATCCGCCGCCTTCATGATGATGAACCGCAACAAGCGCGGCATAAGGCTGGACCTCAAGACGAAAGCCGGAAAAGCTGCCCTGATCCGGCTCATCGAACAGGCCGACTGCCTGATCGAGAATTACCGCCATGACACAATGGCAAAGCTCGGACTTGGTTATGACGAGCTGAAAAAGATCAATCCCGGCCTGATCTATTGCGAGATATCCGGCTTTGGCCGCACCGGGCCGTATCGTGAGCGCGGCGGGTTTGACCTGATTGCACAGGGCATGTCCGGCCTGATGTCGATCACCGGCGAGGCCCCGGGCCGCCCGCCGGTCAAGGTCGGCGCGCCGGTCTCAGACATCACCGCCGGTATCCTCGGCGCCATGGGCTGTGCGGCAGCCTATGCCCACAAGCTGAAGACCGGCGAGGGCCAGAGGGTCGACACATCGCTGTTTGAAGCCGGCATCACCCATACCTACTGGCAGTCGGCGATCTGTTTCGCCACCGGCATCGCACCTGGCCCGATGGGCTCAGCGCATCCGCTCAATGCACCTTATGAAGCGTTCAGGACCGCCGACGGCTGGCTCAATCTGGGCGCGGCCAACCAGACCAACTGGGAGCGCATGCTGAAGGTCATCGATGCGGAACACCTCGCCGATGAGCCGCGCTTTGCCACAAACCGCACCCGCATGGAAAACCGTGCCGACCTGGCTGCCGCCCTCGCACCCTATTTCAAGCCCGATACCACGCAACACTGGCTGGAGGCGCTGGAAGCCGCAGGCGTCCCGGCAGGCCCGGTCCTGTCCATTGACGAGATGCATGCCGACCCGCAGACCATCGCCCGCGACATGGTGCCGGAGGTCGATCATACGGTGGCAGGCACGGTCAAGACCATCGGCGCACCAGTGAAGTTCCACGGCACGCCAGCCGGCGTCAAGCGCCCTGCCCCGCTGCTGGGAGAGCATACGGAAGAGGTTTTGGCGGAGGCTGGGTTTTCAGCGGAGGAAATCGAGGCTGTCCTGAAAAATGACTGACTGCAGCGCAGGGCTCGAATTCCAGTTGCCGCAGTCTGCTCGAAAGCAATGAGCCTTCGCGAAAATGACCGCTGAACGACGGTCAGATTTTATCGTCTGCCTTGCAACACCCACTGGTGTCATCCCCGTGAAAACGGGGATCTAATGCCAGATCGGCACATGTATGCGGCGTGGATTGGATTCCCACTTTCGTGGGAATGACGACAGTGTGGTGAAGGTCGAAGCCCCGTTTGCGGGACCATCCATATCGGCGTGCGGCAGCCCACTATCGACCCCCGGCACAGCGCCCGGGAATGGTACTTTTCCAAACACAACGAGCTTCGGTTCCAATTTCAATGTTTTACCGGACAGCCGTGAGCCTTCACTGGGGTGACGAGGTAATAAACTCCCAGTTTGCAGACTAAACGTCCGATGCTCCAAGGTTTTTGCGCCTTGGCACCAAATTGCGTGGCGATTGGCGCTTGCGTCAACTAACCGTTTTGGCGCTATGCTGGCATCATGACAGACACATTCACAGGCACCTTCACCCAGCAGGAACCGATCCCCGACGACGCTATTGAGCGGGCTGTCGAGATCATGCGGTCCGGACGTCTGCACCGCTATAATACCGGGCCCGGCGAGACGGCGGAAACCGCGCTGCTGGAGCAGGATTATGCCAGGTATATGGGCGTCGACTACTGCCTGGCCGTTACCTCCGGCGGCTATGCCCTGACCACGGCACTCAGAGCCTTCGGCCTGCAGCCGGGCGAAGCGGTCCTGACCAACGGCTTTACCCTGGCCCCTGTGCCCGGCTCCATTGCGGGTGCCGGCGGGCATCCGGTTCTGGTGGAGGTGACCGAGGACCTGGTCATCGACCTGGATGATTTGCGCAAGAAGATAAAAT
>JABDRA010000227.1 GCA_013041995.1 Anderseniella sp.
GATGCGGTTGATGACAATGGCCTGCTGCGCGCCACGGTAAAGATCGAGGCAACGGCACGTCCCGCGCTTTCGCTGTCACCGGTTCGGCTATAGAACGTAGCTTATGGATCACAAACGTCTGCTGGCATCCCTGAGCGGTGAAGACCGTAATAATCTGACCGCGTTGTCTGACTTGCCGGGGCTGTTCAGGCTCCTACAGCATGTTGTGTGTATGGCACTATTGGTATGGCTGATCCTGGCGGAAATGCCGGGTTGGCCGCTTTTGATGCTGCTACTCGGAATTCAGCAAGTGTTCCTGTTCACACTGCTGCATGAGACGGTGCATCGCACACCGTTTCGAAGCGTTTGGCTCAACAAGCTGGTCGGGCGCATGTGCAGCTTCATTGTCATCCTGCCGTCTGACTGGTTTCGATATTTCCACCTGGCGCACCACAGATTTACCCAGGAGCCCGAGAAGGATCCGGAGCTGGCTGAACCGAAGCCCGAAACCCTTCGGCAGTATGTTGTCCATGTCTCCGGACTTGCCGTGTGGCGCGGGCAAATAACGGCGTTGTTTCGTAACGCCATGTGGGCGAATGAGGATAATTTTGTGCCGGCGCGCGGCAAGGCGAAAGTCATGCGCGAGGCGCAGATCATGATCGCGATGTATGTCGGCCTGCTTGCCGGATCGCTCTGGACCGGGTCGGCGATATTGCTCTGGACATGGATTGTACCACTGCTTGTAGGCCAACCCTTTTTGCGGCTTTACCTGCTCGCTGAACACGGACGTTGTGCATTCGTGGCCAACATGTTTGAAAACACCCGCACGACCTTTACCAACCGCGTGGTGCGCTGGCTGGCCTGGAACATGCCGTATCATGCTGAACATCATGCCTACCCGGCGGTGCCGTATCACAAGTTACCGGCGTTTCACGCCAGAACCCGCGAGCACCTGCAGGTAACCGAGGACGGCTATGCCCGGTTCAATGTGAAATTCGCGAAACAACTGGAGCGTTAGGCGTCGGCAATCAGCCGCGCACCGATCAGGCCGAGGAAGCCACCCATGGCCCGGTCGATCCAGGTTTTGGAGGCAATGTAGGCATTGCGGGATTTTTGCACGGAAAACAGCATCGCTACGACGGCATACCAGCCAATTTCGTTACTGAACACGATGAAGACGGCAACCACATAAACCCATAGTGGCGAGTTGGCGGGCAGCAAGGCCACAAAAATCGAGCCGAAAAATACGATCACCTTCGGGTTGGCCAGTTGCGTGGCAAGGCCGAGTATGAAGGCAGGCCATGGCCGCATCCGTTTTTGTCTGGTCGGATCCAGTTCAACCGGGTCGCGAGCGTGCCGCCACAGCATGATGGCCAGAAACAGCAGGTAGATACCACCGGCGATCTTGAAAGCCGTATAGGCCCAGGCAGCGTGTTGCAGCACAATGGCGAGACCTGCAATCGCTGCGGTAGACCAGATGATGGTACCGACACCCAGCCCTAAGACGGCAGACAGGGCAACTGGCCGCGGGTTTGACAAGGCAAGCTTGGAGATCAGCACGAATGACTGGCCGGGGCTGATGGCCGCCAGCAATTGTGCGGCCCACAGGGTAATCAGGGGGATCAGAAATTCCATGTTTGCCCGATCATCAAGAAGTCAGTCTGCCTAATCGCGCGAAGCATCCATGATTTTGCGTATGCCCGCAAGCTGCTCGCTGAGGGCAGCAATATCAATGCCTGCCAACAATCCGGACAGCCGCTCTATATCCGGGTCCATACCGCCAATAGCATGATCGCGAAACTCCCGCCCCTGTTTGGTGATCCAGACATTCTTGCTGCGACCATCCTTCGGGTTGGGTTTCATCTCCACCAGATTGTGTTTTTCCAGTATGGCAAGCGTATGTGTCATGGACGTCTTGGGCACCTGAAATGCTCTTGAGATATCTTGCGGCGTGCGACCGTCCTCAACGCGTATCAGGTGATTGAGCACGGAGAAATGCGAGATCAGCATGCCGTCGGGCAGGCGGCTTTCCAGAATGGCGCGGCTGAGCTGGCCGATGATGCCGATCTCGTTGAAGAAGGTGAAATAGATCGATCTGGTCTTGTCATTCATGCGCTATACGGGTCTCAAGTGGCCATCGGGGTGTTTCTTGTACCTTCGGTCCAAAACCAAGTCGACCCAGCATTTGCACGGTGTGACCGGGTTCAGCCAGCATGTCATGAGCCGACTTATAGTGTGTCGCCATTTCGGGGTACTCCTGCAGGGCCTGGCTTACAGGGTGCAACGCAAGGCCGAGCCGGGTGGTCATGAGGTTGAGCCGAAGCCATTTGCGTCCCGTTTCAATCTGGTCGGCACGGGTATTGGTCGCGCTGGTAAGAACAGCATAGGCAGGCGTTGCCGCCAGCATGCCGCGATATATCTCGATGCCCTGCTGGAAGCCGTTCGAAGATGGATCCAGCTGATCTTCGCGGGTGAGCTGGCCCGCCAGCATCAGGGTTTCG
>JABDRA010000232.1 GCA_013041995.1 Anderseniella sp.
GTGCTGGCACCTACCGCACCGGTGACGGCCGCGGCGGTGGAGGATCCGGCACTCAGCGCTTCGCACCCCTCAACAGCTGGCCAGACAACGTGAACCTCGACAAGGCACGAAGACTGCTGTGGCCGATCAAGCAGAAATACGGCAGGAAACTTTCCTGGGCAGACCTGATGGTCCTGACCGGCAACTGCGCACTTGAATCCATGGGCTTCAAGACCTTCGGATTTGCCGGCGGACGCGAAGACGTCTGGGAACCGGAAGAAGACATCTACTGGGGTCCTGAGACGACATGGCTGGGCGACGAGCGCTATAGCGGAGACCGTGAGCTTGCCAATCCACTTGGTGCTGTGCAGATGGGTCTGATTTACGTGAACCCGGAAGGCCCGAACGGCAATCCTGATCCGGTCGCATCAGGCAGGGACATCCGTGAGACATTCGCCCGCATGGCGATGAATGACGAAGAGACCGTTGCGCTGACTGCCGGTGGACACACGTTCGGCAAGGCACATGGAGCCGGCGATCCGGAACAATTTGTCGGCCGTGAACCTGAAGGGGCCGGCATTGAAGAACAGGGGCTGGGCTGGAAGAACACGATGGGCAGCGGCAAAGGCGGCGATACCATCACCAGTGGCATCGAAGGGGCATGGACGCCGACACCGATCACCTGGGACAACAGCTACTTCGACACGCTGTTCGGGTATGAATGGGAACTGACGAAAAGCCCTGCCGGCGCCAACCAGTGGACACCTACGGACAAGTCCGCCGCAAGCACTGTGCCGGACGCACATGACGCCGCAAAGACACATGCTCCGATGATGACCACAGCGGACATGGCCATGCGGATGGATCCGGCCTACGAGAAAATTTCAAGGCGGTTTCACCAGAACCCGGCCGAATTCGCAGATGCGTTTGCCAGGGCCTGGTACAAGCTGACCCACCGTGACATGGGTCCGGTCTCGCGTTATCTCGGCGCCGAGGTTCCCGCAGAAGAACTGCTGTGGCAGGACCCTGTTCCCGCGGTCGATCATGACCTGATCGGCGCGCAGGATATCGCTGACCTGAAGGCCAAGCTTCTGGATTCCGGCCTGACGATCTCGCAGCTGGTGTCCACTGCCTGGGCGTCGGCGGCAACCTTCCGCGGCAGCGACAAGCGTGGCGGTGCCAATGGTGCCCGCAATCGCCTGGCTCCGCAGAAAGACTGGGAGGTCAACAACCCGGCCCCGTTGGCAAAAGTGCTGAAGACCCTGGAAGGCATCCAGAGTGACTTCAATTCGGGCAGCAAGAAAGTGTCCCTGGCCGACCTGATCGTGCTCGGAGGTTGCGCGGCCGTTGAAAAAGCAGCGAAGAACGCCGGCCATGACGTAGAAGTTCCGTTCACTCCGGGACGCACGGACGCCGCCCAGGAACAGACGGACGTGGAGGCATTCGCCGTACTCGAACCGGCGGCTGACGGTTTCCGCAACTATCTGAAGGCAGGCCAGAGCCGCTCGGCGGAAGAGCTTCTGGTGGACCGTGCGCAACTCATGACACTGACGGCACCGGAAATGACGGTTCTCGTCGGTGGCATGCGCGCACTTAACACCAATGCGGATGGCTCTAGCCACGGTGTCTTCACCGATCGGCCCGAGACCTTGAGCAACGACTTCTTCGTCAACCTGCTGAGCCGGGACACGGTCTGGGAAGCTTCGTCCGGTTCTGCGGACGTGTTCACCGGCAAAGACCCCGCATCCGGCAAGGAAAAATGGAGCGGAACCCGTGTCGATCTGCTCTTCGGCTCCAACTCGCAGTTGCGCGCCTTGGCGGAAGTTTACGGATGCGACGACGCCCGGCAGGCGTTTGTCAGCGACTTTGTTGCCGCGTGGGGCAAGGTGATGAACCTTGACCGTTTTGACCTCGCCTGATTTGGCCGGTACACTGAGTAAGAGTTAGAACAATCAATCAAGGCGGCGTTTCAGTTCAGACTGAAACGCCTCCTTTACATCTGGCGCTAGCTGAACATGTCCGCTGATATCGCCGTATACCAAGATTCAGATTCTTCATAGGTCGCCTTGCGCAGAGCCTCATCTTCGCCGGTCTTGGAAATGAACTTGTCGGCGACTTCGATCTTGTCCTCTCCAGCTTTGTAACTTGCGCCAACCTTTACACCGTCATCGGCATCAATCAGGCTCCAGCAGGTGTTTGCAAAACGGGGCTCAAAGACCTTGGACCCGGTCAGCGCGCCGCGGATTGCCATGGCGGCCACCTTGGCCTGACTGTTCGCGGAGAACCCTGATTTCGGCATTGCCGATGCGACAGATGCATCACCCAGCACATGAATGTTTTCGTCCGCTCTGGATTGCATTGTTGCCGGTACGATCGGACACCAGTCGCCTTCGGTCAGGCCGGCACGACCACAAATGGCACCTGCCTTTTGAGCAGGCACCACAGATGCAGCATCGGCCTTGAACGTATCGATGTCGGTTTCGATTTCCATCGTCTCCATATTGATGTTTTTCACGCCGCCGGAGACCGAGGCGGGGATCCATTCGACCATGCCGGGATAATGTTTCTGCCAGCCTTCCTCAAACAGCGCCTGTTTGGAGAACTTCTCTTTCGGGTCGAGCACAATGATTTTCGCGGTCGGGTTCTTCTTCGACAATACGTGCGCGATCATCGAGATGCGTTCATATGGCCCTGGCGGGCAGCGGAACGGGTTGGGCGGCGGCACCATGACGAACGTGCCGCCTTCGCGCATGTTCTCAACCTGTGATTTCAGCAATGCCACCTGGGTGCCGGACTTCCAGGCATGCGGCATGGTATCCTGGCCCTCGACCGAGTATCCGGCCACGGAATCGTACTTCATATCAATGCCGGGTGAAATGACGAGCCGGTCATAGGCAACCTTGGCGCCGGAGCCCAACTCCACCGTCTTTGCAGCAGTATCGACAGATACAGCCCAATCATGAATGACGTTTACACCGTGACCGGCAGCCAGCGCGTCATAGGTATGACCAATAGAGTCATAGTCGCGCAAACCTCCCAGATACAGGTTTGAAAAGAAACAGGTATAGTACTTCCTTGTCGGTTCGATCAGCGTAACGTCAATTGCGCCTTTTGAGTCTTTTGCGAGATAACGCGCGGCGGTCGCACCGCCGGCCCCTCCTCCGATGACGACGACCTTCGGCCTTTTACCCTGGGCATAAGCCGGCAGGTTCAAACCGGCAGACACGGCACCCAATCCAAGCAGTCCGGTGGTAAATTTTCGTCTGTCTACGATAGCCATATTCATCCTCCCAGATTTCCTGACTGTTGATTGAAGTCGCGCTCCTAGTCAGGAGGTTTGAGCGCTGAAAAATAGGCAGCCAACGCCGCTATGTCCTCATCAGACAGTCGCATGGCAACGGTTTGCATCGTCGGATTTTCAAGTTTTTTGGATCGATAAAGTTTCATCAACGAGATGAAACCATCCTCACTCATGCCGGCAAGTGAGGGTATTGTCCCGGCGACCGCTGACTGATGGCATGTCACACATTCGGACGAAAGATATTGCCCGTATTCCGGGTCACCTTCCGCAAACGCCGACCCAATCATACAGACATAACCGAAGGCCACAGCCGCAACACGCATCGCTTTCCACCCGACATATTCATTTTTTTATATGTGAGAGTGTGGCAAAACTGCAGTTGCGTCAAGTCCTGCAGTTTTCGGGGAGATGTCAGTATCCGATCAGAGGCTTTCCAGTTCCCGGGCCAGGAAGTCATAGACCAGACGCACGCGCCGGCTGGTGTTTAGTTCGCGGTGAGCCACAAGCCACACTTCGATCTCAAAAGCCGGAAGCCAGGGGGCAGCAAGGCGCACACCGGGCTCTGCGTCTCCAACCTGTGTAATCATCACGCCGATGCCCATGGCCTGCTTGACCATATGCCACTGCACAATGTGATTGCTGCAGATGATGGGGAAATTGTGCGACGTCACTTTCAGGCCCAGCTGGTTCAACCCGTCTATAAATTGCTGCTGCTGATCGAAACCGATGAACTCTGCCCGCAACAATTCATCACTGTCTTGAGGATTCCCAATCCGTTCAAGGTAGCTTTCAGAAGCATAAAGGCATGCCGTATTGCTGTGCAGCTTACGGGCGATCAGATCCGGGTCGGTTGGCCTGCCGGCACGAATGGCGATGTCGGCCTCACGGCGGCGCAGATCACTCACACTATTGGTTGCAACAACCTCAACCGTGATGCCCGGCTCCGCGGCGCGCAACTTCGCCACGATAGGCGGCAGAATAAAGGCCGCAGCGACCTCGGTTGCCGTAATGCAGACTGCGCCCTCGACCTGCTGAGATTGTCCCGACGCGGTCAGGGACACACGGCCGGCCGCATCCCCCATGGCCCGGACGTGCTCGACAAGCTCTAGACCACTGGAGGTCAGTTTCAGGCCATTGCCTATGCGTTCAAAGAGCAGGACGCCGACTTCTTCCTCAAACGCCTTGACCTGCCGACCCAGCGTTGGTTGTGCCATGCCCAAAGCCCTGGCTGCTGCCGAAAGCGATCCCTCCTCGGCAGTTACCAGGAATGCCCGTGCGCGGTTCCAGTCAAATTTCACAGCACGCCAATCCATGCAATTTTGCATATAGCATATTCGAATTTAGTCAATTCACCATTCGAATTTGCAGAGCTACTTAAATGCCGAACGTCGTGCTTTGTCAGGCCTGAACAGGATCAGGAGACTGGAAAAAGACACGAGAACATCATTATCTAAGTTTGGAAACTGCACCATGACCTCTACGGATTACACACCCGACATGACACAGCCCTCTTCGCGCTTCTGGGACAAAATCGCTGACCGCTATGCCCGCCAACCGGTCAAGGATGAAGCTGCCTACCAAGAGAAGCTGCAAATAACTCAGTCCTATCTGCAACCGGACATGAAGCTGTTCGAATTTGGTTGCGGTACGGGCACCACTGCTCTCACCCATGCACCTTTCGTGGATCGCATTCTGGCAATCGACATCTCTGCGAGGATGCTTGAGATCGCCGAGCAGAAGGCCCAGGTTGCCGGCGTAGACAATGTCGTGTTTCAACGCGCCGCCATTGACGACTACGCTGTACCTGACAACAGCATCGATGTCGTGCTGGGCATGAGTATTCTTCACCTGCTGGCTGACAAGGACATGGCCATTGCCAAGGTTCACAACATGCTGAAGCCAGGTGGCGTGTTTGTATCCAGCACGGTCTGCCTGGGCAATACGATGAAGTTCTTCAAGCTGATCGGCCCGCTGGGGCGTGCGCTCGGAGTGTTGCCGTTGCTGAAGGTGTTCACAACACAGGAACTGGTTGACAACATCAAGGCGCGTGGTTTCGATATCGAGCATGAATGGAGCCCTGGCAAGGGCACAAGCGTCTTCATCGTGGCCAGAAAACCAGCCTGACTGAGTACCGTCTGCCAGACAACGCGATCATCCCGAAACGCCAGCAGGTTGCCTATGCACACCCCGACCAGCCCCAGTTCGCTGACTGCACTTGCAGGCAGCGAAATCGATACTGACGGCAGAATACCTGTATTTGCCCGCCGGATTGGTTCCTGGCATCTGTCACTTCAGCGCCAGCCCTACGATCCGGCAAACCTCACCACCAGTTACGATCTCGCCGCGGCAGATTGGCACAACAAGATCGAACGGTTGGAATATCTGCCTGCCTACAGAGCGTTGCTCAAACAGGCACTGGAATGCTGGCCGGTTACAGGATCAACACCCGGATTGAACGCACTGGACTGTGGTACCGGAACCGGAGCCCTGTCTGAAGCACTGGCCGAGGTATGCGCCGTGCCATTGAAGATCAATGCAATCGATACCTCATCAGTCATGCTCAGCAAAGCTGGTGAGAGATTACGAGACATCGGCCTCGACGTGGTACTGCACCAGGCAGACGCCCAGCAGCTTCCTTACGCCGACAACAGTTTTGACATTGTCATGGCCGGACACATTCTGGAGCATCTTCCTCATCCGGTCACGGCTTTGCTGGAGATGGTCCGCGTGGTCCGTCCCGGCGGCCTGGTTTTTGCATGCATCACACGCCGCACATTGCCGGGCTTGTGGATTCATCTTCTCTGGAGAACCCACATGGTCTCGCCCTCAGAAGCCGAACACTGGCTGCATCGTGCGCAACTTGAAAACGTTCAATGCATAATGCCTGACCGCAAAAGTCATTTCCGGAAGCTGAGTGTCGCATGTTGCGGTGTTAAGCCGGTTCGCTGCACAATTTGAAGCAAACCTTGCAACGAACAGCCCTATTGAGCAGCGACCATGGCGCGATCAATAACCCGCAGCGAATTGTCCGCCCCGGTCCCGACAAATATCAACTCACCCGATTTGGGAAAGATGCCCGTCAGTGAGGTGATGTTGACCTGGTGTGTCACCAGAACCAGCGGCTTGTCTCCCGTGCGGGCTTGCAACCAGTTTTTCAAAGCCAGGGTCTGCGGTTCCCGCCTGTCTTGCAGGCGAAAGAACGAGTTGAGCGGCTCAAGGGTCCGAACCGTACCTAATGCGAGTAGCCTGGCAGTGTCCCGGCATCTGCACCAGGCACTCGTAAACACTTCAGCTTCAGCAATACCATTGGTTCGAAACAAGTTGCCCGTTTCACGTGCCTGTTGCCGCCCCTGGTCGGACAAGTTTCTCTGAGTATCGCATTTACTCACGTCAAAGTTTGCTGGATCGCCGGTGCCCGGCGCAAGGGCATGGCGCATGATCACGTAGGCCGTGCCGTTCTTAAGTGCGTCCCAGCCGGCTTGCCCGGCAGAGACCTGCTGGGCGGGCAACAGCAAAGAGACCATGGACGCAAACAGCACGCCCCTTAGGAGAGCTGTCCTCCTGCTGCAGCGATCGTTACTCAAGACCTTGCTCCCAGGACTTTCTCAATCGCGCCGCGCACCTGATTGCTGGTCGGTTCCACAGACGTTGCAAAGGTGGCGGCAATTTCTCCATTTCGGTCGAGAAGGATTTTGTGAAAGTTCCAGCGTGGTCGGGCTTCTTGTCCGGCCTGCTCAATCGCCCATTTGTAAAATGGATGGGCATCGCGGCCCGCAACATCGGTTCGATCGGCCAGCGGAAATGTCACGCCGTAATTCAATGTGCAGAAATTCTGGATCTGCCCACCTTTAAGCGGCTCCTGACCGCCAAAATTGTTCGACGGAACACCAATCACAGTCAGGCCCTTGTCTTTGTAATCCTGCCACAGTTGCTCAAGCCCGGCATACTGCCCGGTGAAGCCGCATTCACTGGCGGTATTCACAACAAGCACTGCACGGTCGCGAAACCTGTCCAACGGCAAGGGATTGCCGTCAAAACCTGCGAAAGTGAACTGAAAACCGGAGGAATTGTCCGCGTTCACCGATGGGGCGGGAAGACACACGGCACCTGCAATCATTGCAGCTAAAATCGATCGGCGATTGAGGGTCATCATCATCTCCCATTAATATCTGGACAGCACATCACCAGGCAATCTCCTGGCCGTCATAAGCAAAGAACGAACCCGAGTTGTCACTGTCGGCCTTGTCGATCACATCAAGCAGCAGTCTGGCGGCATTGTTTGCCGACAATAGGGTCCGGTCGCCGGCAAATGGTGCAGACAGCGGCGTCTCCACCGTACCGGGATGCAGCGCAAGGCATATTGCTTGCGGCCGCTTGCGGGCTATCTCAATAGAGGCCGTCTTGAGAAACATGTTCAGCGCCGCCTTTGACGCACGGTAACCGTACCAGCCGCCAAGCCGGTTGTCCTCAATGCTGCCGACACGCGCCGAAATTGTTGCAAACACACTGCGCTCGTGGCGCGGCATCAAATGATGAAAGTGCTTTAACAACAGCAGTGGCCCGGTGGCGTTGACGGCAAAGGAGCGGGCAATCAGATGGGGATCGACAGCGGAAATGGATTTTTCCGGCTGCATATTGGCGTCATGCAGCAACCCCGTGGCGTCAAAGATCAAATGGACCGGACCTGTATCGGCCATTGCCGTGGCGGCCTGCTCAATCGATGCTTCGTCCTCCAGATCGAGGACCGGAACCGTCGATCTTGAGTAACCGACAACCCCGCCGCACGCAGGTTCAGCTTCAAGAGTATTGAATATCTCCCGACCAATTCCGCCACTTGATCCGAAAACCACAGCACGAAACCCGGTCGGGAAATTCTGAAATGACAGCATCGATGTTTCAGGCCTTTGGAACACGGGATCACTAACAC
>JABDRA010000238.1 GCA_013041995.1 Anderseniella sp.
GGTCTGTACCGAGGTATCATGCAGGTTCAGATTGTCGATGTTAACGATCACCACAACAACTGCGAGAGCCGCCGAAGACCACATTGAGGCCAGGCGCGCCATTGAATAACTTGGTGCCAGCATAGCCAGTGCTGCGCCAAATCCCGCGCACCCGATCAGAAACATGAACTCGCTGGAAGGCGTCGCAGCGATGGAGTGGGGGAACAGTTGGTATCCGGATTTACTAAGGGCAGCCACAATGATCATTGCACAGCTAAAAAAGAAGCCGATCCACGCGTGCATGATAATTCCTCTCTCGATGAAAACGTTGAGTGAACACTAGCGCGGAATGGAAAACGCGCAGTGAAAGAACACGGTTAATAAATGGTGGAACTTTTGTGTCCGGGGGCATTTGATTGAGCGAACAGCTTGTCCGCCTGCGGCGGGCCGTTCTTGATGCCGGTCGAACAGCTCTACTCAGCACGTTTCGTGCTTCGCGCCGTTCTCCATTTCTGAACTATGGTCATGAAGAGTTCCCAACTAGGCCCGACTGGGCCTCGGGCCGGCTAGGCCCGCCCTCGCGGAGCCGCAGCCGTCAGGCTGCTGGCGTGAGCGGCAACAAAACGGATAAGCTGTTCGACCAGTATAAACAATGCTAAGCGAACAAAA
Organism: Anderseniella sp.; assembly: GCA_013041995.1. GTDB lineage: Bacteria > Pseudomonadota > Alphaproteobacteria > Rhizobiales > Aestuariivirgaceae > Anderseniella. The sequence continues at coordinate 649 of JABDRA010000238.1, forward strand.
GCACTCTTTCACCTGACCCTGCCGCCGGGACCTGAACAGCAATGTCGAAAATGACCCAGACCCCAAGCCTGTTGCCGTTTGATGATATCCGCGCTCTGCTGGATGAGATTCCGGGTTTCGATGTCAAATCGGCAAGTGTGTTTTCGGCACACAATCGGCAGCCAACTGACCGGATCGCTGAAATCGGCAGGTGGATGGCCGGTTGGCAGGCGAATTCCAGACCAACTATCCGGCGACCGGTAGTTGCCCTGTTTGCAGCTTCTCATGGCGTGGCAGCCCGCCTGGATGACGGATTGCAGATCAACCAGGTCACTGAACTGGTTGAAGAGGTTCAGACCCGCTCCGGCGCGGTTGCTAATGTGTGCGCACGAGCAGAGCTTGGCCTGAAAGTTTTTGAACTGGCCCTCGAACTGCCGGTGGAAGATTTCTCAATTGCCGCAACGATGGCGGAAACCGATTGCGCCGCGACCATTGCCTATGGCATGGAGGCAACCACAGATGGCTGTGATCTGCTGGTGGTGCATGGAACTGCCGCAGGTGGACAGGCTTCGACCACTGCAATAACCGCAGCTTTGCTTGATGAAGATAATTCCCTCAATCAACAGCGCAGTCCGGCAGAAATAGAGATTGTTGGCAAGGCCGTCGCTATACACAAATCTCATTTTCAGTCGCCGCTGGAAGTGCTTCGGCGGCTGGGCGGGCGGGAAGCTGCAGCCATTGCCGGCGCCATCGTGGCTGCCCGGTTGCAAAGAGTACCGGTGATACTGGATGGATCACAGGCGGTTTGCGTTGCGCTGCTGTTGGAAGGACTGCGCCAGGGGATTGCGGACCACTGCGTGGTGTCATGCCATGACATGCACCCTGACAGCGCGCGCTTATGCAAGGCCGTTGATCGGCCCGTTCTGTTATCGGGCAGGTACGGTGATCACGACGGCACGTCTGGAGCATTGGCCGCAGGCGTCGTGAAGGACGTGATGGCGGTGTTTGATCAAGTCTAGGCTTATTCCGCTCACGCCAGCAGCCTTCGGCTGCACTCCGCTGGGGCGCACTTCGTGCGGCGGCCGGTCGGCCTTGCCTCGGCACTGACGTGCCTCGGAGGGGGACTGCCTAACCGTTGTTGGTGCGTGGTAACGGATTGTTTTATTCCGCTCACGCCAGCAGCCTTCGGCTGCGCTCCGCTGGGGCGCACTTCGTGCGACGGCCGGTCGGCCTTGCCTCAGCACTTCGTGCTTCGGACTGCAATTCATCAATATGCTAGTGAAGTATCGGAGAACGGCCTGAGCGAAGCGAAGAAAGCTGTTCGACCAACAAGAATGACGTGCGCTAGCACGACGTCAGTTCAATCAACCTGCGCTGGGTCTGGGG
>JABDRA010000244.1 GCA_013041995.1 Anderseniella sp.
ATCTGAATGTTTGAAAAAGTCCTGATAGCCAACCGCGGTGAAATTGCGCTTCGCGTGTTGCGCGCCTGCCGCGAGTTGGGCGTACAGACGGTCGCCGTTCACTCCACTGCGGATGCGACAGCCATGCATGTACGCCTGGCCGATGAAAGTGTGTGTATCGGTCCGCCATCTGCCACGGACAGTTATCTCAACATCCCCGCCATTGTAGCTGCATGCGAAATCACAGGTGCCGACGCGGTGCATCCCGGTTACGGTTTCCTGTCGGAAAACGCCCGGTTTGCCAAAATTCTCGAAGAACATGACATCGCCTTCATCGGCCCGTCGGCTGAGCACATCTCGATCATGGGCGACAAGATCGAAGCCAAGCTCACAGCAAAGAAGCTTGGCATCCCGGTGGTTCCCGGGTCGGACGGCGGGGTTTCCGGGTTTGAAGAAGCCCGGCGCGTGGCCAAGGAGATCGGCTACCCGGTATTGATCAAGGCTGCTTCCGGCGGCGGCGGGCGCGGCATGAAGGTTGCGCTTTCCGAAGACGAGATCGACAATGCACTGTCAACCGCTCAAACCGAAGCGAAGGCCGCATTTGGTGATGACGCTGTTTATATTGAGCGCTATCTGGGCACACCTCGCCATATCGAAGTGCAGGTGTTTGGTGACGGCAAGGGCAATGCTGTCTATCTGGGCGAGCGTGATTGCTCGCTGCAGCGCCGGCATCAGAAGGTTTGGGAAGAAGCCTTATCGCCTGCCCTGAATGCGGCCCAGCGCGAGGAAATCGGCGAGACCTGTTCCAGGGCGATGGCGGAAATGAAGTATTCCGGAGCCGGAACCGTTGAATTTCTTTATGAAGACGGCGAGTTTTTCTTCATTGAGATGAACACCAGACTGCAGGTTGAACACCCGGTCACTGAAGCCATAACAGGGCTCGACCTGGTACAGGAACAATTGCGGGTCGCCTCGGGAGCCACGCTCGGTTTCAAGCAGGAAGACATTCATTTTTCCGGCCATGCCATTGAATGCCGCATCAATGCGGAAAATCCTGAAACCTTTGCGCCTTCTCCCGGCAAGGTGATCGGCGTACACCAGCCCGGCGGCCTGGGCATTCGCGTGGACTCAGGCATCTATGCCGGGTATTCGATCCCGCCCTATTATGACAGCCTGATCGGCAAACTGATTGTACATGGCCGGGATCGCAACGAATGCCTCATGCGATTGAGGCGTGCTCTCGGGGAATATGTCATCGAGGGAATCGAAACCACGATTCCGTTGTTTCAACGCCTGCTTGGCGAGACTGATATCATCGACGGTGAGTATGATATTCACTGGCTGGAGAAGTTTTTGGCCAGGTAGTGCACCGGTCACCCGCTTATGCACGTCGGCCAACATGGAAACCGGTGAAATTCATCCTATATAAGGTCTTCGGCCCGGACATTTGAGCCCGGCCAATCCATGGGAATAGTCTATGCCACCAATTTATCTTGATCCGGCACCAAGGTCTTATCCGGACTCTGTTCATTTGCTGGGCCGCGGAAGCCGCGGTGAGGCCTCTGCCGGAACAACGTCGTCCATCTCAGATCTTGAGGACTGGCTGCTGGGAGATGCCATAAACGAAACCGACATGCTGTCACTGACAGAGTCGCTCGCCTGGCGCATGGTCGCTGCCGGGTTGCCGCTCGTGCGCGCAACCATCCATGTTGGGACGCTGCATCCACAACTGACCGGGTTCGGCTGGGTCTGGAGCAAACTTGACGGCTTATGCGACGAGATTGTCATACAGGCCATGTCAGCGCAATCGGAAGCCTACATGCGCAGCCCGTTGAGACCGGCGATCGAAGACGGCCAATCACTGTTTCTGGACGTCAGGGACCCGGAAACACAGGCATTGTACCCGATTGCTGTCGAGCTTGCCGAGCAAGGCATAAAACATTATGCCGTCCTGCCGATGCCGAAGCGCATTGGTGCGAACCGCTTCGATGTGGTGACCATCGCCACAGCCGAACAGGACGGTTTCACGAAACAACAGCAAGGCCAGCTCGATCGGGTGCTCAAGTACGTGGCGCTGCATGTTCACCGTCATACAGCACGGCGTATCGCAGAGAATGTTCTCAACGTCTATCTGGGCCCCAGCGCCGGCAAGCAGGTGCTGGAGGGTTCGATCAGCCGGGGCGATGGCAACGCCATCGAGGCGGTCATATGGGTTGCCGACATGCGCGGGTTCACTGAACTGACCGAAAAATATTCAGGCCCGCAGGTTAACCGGGTCCTGAACGGGTTTTTCGAGCAGGTGGTGAGCGCGGTTACGGACAATGGCGGTGATGTGCTCAAATTTCTGGGCGACGGCGTACTTGCGGTGTTTCCGTTCCAGTGTGCCGCAACCGCAGCAGATGCAGCAAAGGCAGCCATGGCTGCCGCTGACGAGGCGCTCCGAAACCTCGATGCCTATAACGCCAATCCGTGCGAAGATGTGCGTAACCTGAACGGATGGACACCGATCCGATGTGGTATCGCCATGCATATTGGTGAAGTCTTCTTTGGAAATGTCGGCGGTCAGGACCGGTTGGACTTCACCGTCATCGGCAGTGCGGTAAACGAAGCCGCCCGCCTGGAAGCACTGACCAAACGTGTCATGCGCCCCGTGGTGATGTCGCAACAGGTCGGTGACCTGCTCGAAATCCCGCTGGACGACATTGGTCACCACGAATTGAAGGGAATTGTTCAGCCTGTCCGTGTTTTCGCCCCAAAGCACTGGAAGTCTACTGCTATACAAATATGAGGATTCGGACGCAGGTCCTGAACCTAAGGCGACAAAAGTATTCGGGAGGCGTTCTTTATGAAAATGGCTGCATTGATAGCCACGCTGGTGCTGGCTCTTGCTCCTGCAACAGCACAAGCCGGTTGCAAGGATCATGCAGGCTCAGGTGTTGACTGGTCAGGATGTTCAAAGAAACTCCTCATGCTGGGATCTTCATCTCTGGATGGAGCAAAGCTTGACGGAAGCAATCTGACCAGCACTGATCTTGGCGGTGCAAACCTTGACGGGGCAAATCTGGATAGTGCCGACCTGAGTTATACGTCGCTGAAAGGAGCATCTCTCAAGAGCGCATCGTTGGTGAAAACTGCCGGTAATCGCACCGTGCTCATCAATGCTGACCTGTCCGGTGCCCAAATGCAGGCGATCGAATTGTTCCGGCCCGATTTGAGTGGGGCCAATCTGACCAAGGCCAATTTATCACGTGCCAGTCTGCCCCGTGCCCTGTTTACGGGAGCAAATCTCAGCGGAGCGTCACTTGAAAAGTCCGATGTGATCCGCAGCAATTTTGACAATGCCGACCTGTCCGGCATCAATTTTACCTACGCAATAGTGGCCAGAGCCTCGTTCCGCAATGCCAAGCTGGCGGGGTCGAACTGGACCAATGCATATCTGTATCGCAGCTCTCTGGTAGGCGCCGATCTGTCCGGTGTCATCGGCCTGACTAGTGCCCAGGTCGCAATTGCATGTGGAGACAGTTCAACCAAACTACCGGCAGGCGTTGAAGCGCCAAATCCTTGGCCGTGTACCAAACAGGACGAAAGCGCGCTTTAGAAGGCTTCCGGCACCGCTCATCAGCGGATGATTTCGCGGGTAGAGCCTTGCAACACGAGTTCACCCTGGTGCCAAGTGTATGTATTCGTGGTGATGTTGTCGTGTTCATCAACCACGTGAGCGCGCACAACCTGTGATGCAGTACTGACTTCCGGATTGGGCAATTTGCTGAGCGCGGTATGAAACACGAAGCTGTTGCGCACCCTATCCCATAACCAGAACCGCCACGGCTCATTTGCCCCGGTGAGAGCAAAGTCCCGCAGTCCAAAATCCGGCATGCCGTCAAAATTCATGTCGCGAACAATAATCGACACATTTTCAGGATCAATGAAGGGCTGCGCTGAAACCGGGATGCGCTGGACAGTTTTCTTGTCCCTGTCCCGGAACACTGCTTCACGCACGTGGTTCGGTGCCCGTCCAACCAGCTCTACCGAACCCGGACTGCCTGCAAAATAGACCTGGCACCGGGCCAGCACGCCGTCATTGCCGATGGCAAGAACCGGCAGTTGGCATGGCTGGAGACTGGCCGTAAACGAGGCAAGACCATGAGGCGGAAACAAGACCAGCGCAAAGAAGATGGCAGAGAACGCAGTTGTGCTGTTTCTGCAGACCGTCCAGATGATGTGCGAACCCGGCATAAGGCACCTGTTGTCTGTGACACAGGTCGTGCAACAGGCAGTTGTCTAGCTGTTGATGTATCCGACCACGACAAAACCAACGACCACCAATGCAACCGAGATCATCAGCATTTTCAGAATCCGGCCCTTCTTCACAATTCGGCCGGCGCGAGCTTCCTCATCAGTAATCTTGTCGTCCTGCATGTTTCATTTCCCGTATGCACTATCCAGCTGAATTCAGGCCTGGAGCAAGATGGGTTCAATTGAACCCATAAAGTTGCTCTAGCACTTTGAAGGCGATCAGTTTTATGGTTTTTGATTGATTCAACCAAAAACCATACTGATCTAGCATGTTGTCCGGCTTCGCGCACCCTGCTTCACCAAGAATTGTTCCCTTGCCGGTCACACCGGCAATCCGGTAACACTATCAGCCATGTCAACGATCACGCCCCAGGTGTTGCTGAAAGCGTATACTGCCGGAATTTTTCCGATGGCAGAAAGCGCCAATGACAGCGCGCTTTACTGGGTTGAACCTGGGGTGCGGGGGATTATCCCGCTAGATCGGTTTCATATGTCGCGATCGCTGGCGCGGCGTATCCGGTCGCGTCAATTCTCCGTCACCGTGGACACTGATTTCGATGGTGTGATCAAGGCGTGTTCAGGCCAGGCCGGCAGTGCCGGCGAACATGGTGTGGTTGAAAGGCCCTCAACCTGGATCAATGCCAGAATCTCAGCGTTGTACAACCAGCTGCACGCCATGGGTTGCTGCCATTCGGTTGAATGTCGTGACAGCGAGGGAGCCTTGATTGGCGGCCTGTATGGTGTTCGCATTGGGGCTGTGTTTTTCGGCGAAAGCATGTTTTCAGCTCAACGCGATGCATCCAAAGTTGCCATGGTGCATCTGGTTGCCCGCCTCAAGGCCGGTGGGTTTCGCTTGCTGGACACACAATTTGTCACCGACCACCTGAAGACTTTCGGTTGTGAGGAAGTGCCGCGCGACGATTATCGAAAACTGCTGGACGATGCATTGCTGGCACAGGCGGATTTTACCGCGTTTTCAGAAGACGATAATCCGGAGGCTGTTTTGGCATCGGCAAAATCCGGCCATCATGAAGACACATAAGATCATCACAATTTTTCCGAGCACGTAATACGACAGGAGCTAGACTGAGCCCGCACGATGTACTCTACAAAATTGAGCTAGCTGCTATACAAGTCATGAAACAACCAGTTACGGTGTTATTCAATATGCATAAACTTTCTTCCCTTCGCTCACTACGCTGCATCGCCGTTGTTGCGTGTTCATGTGTGCTGGCAACACCGGCCATGGCTGCAGACGTGTTTGTGTCGGTTACCGGGGTTCGCAATGCAAACGGCACGGTACTGGCTTGCCTTTGGAGCTCCGGTTGGGGATTCCCGAGTTGTGAAAAAAGCGGCAACAATGTCACGCAGATCAAAGTGCCCGCCGTACAGGGAACGGTTAGTTTCCTGTTTGAAAATGTGCCTGATGGCAATTACGCCATTTCCGTTGGGCATGACCAGAACAATGACGGTGTGCTGGAGCGGCATCGTTTTCTGAAGTACCCGATCGAAGGTGCCGGCGTTTCAAATTACAACACGCCGCCACGCTTTATTCCGCTGCATCATGAAGCGACGTTTGGTGTCAAAGGGCCGGCTGTGACCGAAATCACCATTCCGATGCATTACCCGCCGGAAGGGTAAAGGGTTCTAGATCAGGATGGTTTTTGGTTGAATAGACCAAAAATCATAAATCTGATCGCTTTCAAAGTTGCTCCAGGCGGTCTACTTGTCCAGTTGCCCCGGGCAACCCGCTGCTTTCCAACGCTTATTGACGTTGAAAATGCGCCGTGACGCGGATGTCATCTCAGTTGAAAACTTTCGGCAAGACGCCTTGTCTGACCGCGTGTCGCAGTTGTCCAGCATCGCCTTGTGGGTCGTGTTGATGTCTTTAAGCGTGGGATGAGCGCCTGATTGCTGCTTCTTCAGCGTCGCATGATACCAATTGCTCAGATGAAATTCCTTCTTGGCCAGCCTGAGAATTGATGGCCGAATCTTTTTGGAAAATTCTTTTTTCAGTGCCGCGCACGAACTTGCAGAATGTGCAGGCATCACTGCCACCGGCAAACAGATTATACCTGCCGCCAATGCACCTGACAGCAAATTAACTAGCCGCTTTGTCACAATAATCTCCCCGCCTGACTCAGTATCGCCCATTCATATGCCTTGATGGCGCGGATGTGTGGCAAAACTAGGGTTCACGCACCAAGTCGTTACTCTTGTGGCGCGGTTTGTTGCCCGCCTTCAGCGGGAGGCTGACTTTGCGCCGGAGGAATGCCGTCCTGTTCATCATCAACACTCTTGCGATTCGGATCTCGGCATCCGATCAACCACACATCATAGACCGGGTGCTCAACCGCGTTCAGACCCGGGCTTTCAGCCAGCATCCAGCCCGAAAAAATTCTCCGCGTGCCCCCGCTCAACAGGTTTTCATCAACCTGTACAAAGGACGTCGTTTTCGGTTCTTCGGTTGGTGGTCTGGAATTGCAAATGCGTGGATACACATTCAACGCGCCGAACCTGCGCACTTCATTGACGGGTATCTCAAACGTGGTAATGCGCCCGGTGATCTTGTCGAGACCGGCAAAAACCGCCAACGGGTTTTGTATGGCCTGCGCGCGCGTAGGCCCAGGCGCAACAACCAGAACCGCCGCCAAAATCATACCAGAAACAAGGTATACCCTGGACAGTTTCATTAAGGCTTCACT
>JABDRA010000249.1 GCA_013041995.1 Anderseniella sp.
GCGTTTGGTTATCTGGATCAGCAGCGTCGGTGCGGCAATGGCCAGCGCCACCAGATCCGCCTGGAAGCTTGGCGCGATCATGACAACACCAGACAACGCAAACAGCAGGCGTTCCGGCACGCTCATCTGCACCAGGAAGAAGCCGACCACTGCCCCCGACAGGAACAGCACGCCGAGGATACAACTGGCTGCCGTGTAGCTGAAGGTCAGAAGATCAAACCCGGTTGACGAGACAATCAGCAGGACCGGGGCATAGACGAACGCCATCGGCGCCACCACTTTACCGAGCCCGAGCGTGAACGCGGAAATGCCGGTCCGGAACGGGTTGGCGTTGGCAATCGCTGCTGCCGCATAGGCAGACGTACACACCGGCGGGGTGATTTCCGATACCACGCCATAATAGAGTACGAACATGTGGCTTGCGATCGGCGGCACGCCAAGTTGCGCCAGCGCCGGCTGCGCCACCGATACCAGCATGATGTAAAGTGCTGTCGTGGGAATACCTGCCCCCATCAGAATGCACGCTACGGCGACGAACACCAGCGACAGGAACAGTTGCAGGTCCGTGACGGCGAACAGTTCCAGCCCGCCGATTGTAATCAGGTCATAAAGGCTTGTCGCCATCGCCCCGGCGCCCTGGGTCACCATGAACCCGATACGGAAACCGATACCTGTCGTGTTGATGACGCCCACGACAATGCCGACCGCAGCAGACGCGGCACCCACCGCCAGGGCATATTTCACACCGAGCTGCACGGACTCGCTCATTTCAGGTATCAGCACACGCTGTTGCGGGTTGAAGGTCCCGATAATCGAAATGGTGATCAATATGGCGCTCATGATCAGATCGAAGCCGCCGTCTGAATATTTCCACAGCACAAAGGCGATAAACGCGGCAGGCAGAACCAGCGTGACCGGCGCCTTGTGGCGCGCCATGCCGACGATGACCGACAGAGAGATACCGCAGAACGCCGACATGAACGGCGTGTAACCGGAGAACAGCACCAGCAGCAGGCCGATCAGCGGGATGATGTTTGCCCAGCCATCGCGCCAGACCTCGGCAAATTTGGGCAGCATCTCCTTCGACATGCCCTGCAGGTTCAGCTTGCGTGCCATCAGATGCACCACGGTGAACACCCCGACATAATGCAGCATGGCCGGGAAGATCGCCGCGATCACGATCGTCGTGTAGGGAAGTTCCAGGAACTCAGCCATGATGAAGGCCGCAGCACCCATGATCGGCGGGGTGATCTGCCCGCCGGCAGACGCTGCCGCCTCGACACCGCCGGCAAAATGAGCCGGATACCCGAGCCGTTTCATATTCGGGATGGTGAGTGCACCGGTGGACACCGTATTGGCCACCGATGAGCCGGAAATGGTCCCGAAGAAGGCCGATGAGACCACCGATACCTTGGCCGGCCCGCCTGTGTAGCGACCCGCAAGGATGGTCGCATTGTCGATAAACAGGGCGCCAAGACCGGTGCGCTGGGCAATCACGCCGAACAGTACGAAGTGAAACACGATGGTCGACACAACCCACAGCGTAACACCGAATATGCCTTCCTGCGGGAAGTACATGCTGGAGACAAATGTGTTAAATTTCACGCCGGGATGTTGCAGGATTCCGGGGAAGTAGGGGCCGAGCAGCGCATAGGAAATGAACACGCAGATGATCAGGGGCAGCACCCATCCAAGGGTGCGCCGCGCCAGATCGAGCACCAGCAAGATGATGATCACGCCGAAGAAGATGTCGTAGGAGTTGGGATTGCCCATCCGGAAGGTCTGTTCCTCGATGCCCAGCACCGGGATACCGCGCCACGCCAGACCGACATAAAGCGACGCCGCCACACCCAGCACCATGAAGACCAGGTCGTACAAAGGAATATTGCCGATCCGCAATCGGGAGACCTTCATTGCGAGCAGGCTTTTGGTCCTGAAGATCGGAAACAATGCATAGGTGAGAATGAACAGGCCGGTGAGATGCCAGCCCATGTGCCAGTGATCAGCCGGCAGGCCGAAGCCTGCAGTCAGATAGTGGTAAAGCGCAAATACCAGGGCCACCACCCGCAACACCTTGCCGACCGACGGCGAAACCTGCCGCGTCTGGGATGCTTCGTCATACTTTTCCTCGATCGCCGCCAGTTCTTCGGCAGACAGCTCACGATCGGTATCGCTTGATGTGCTCATGATGGCCTCCCCTGCGCAGGTCTTTTGAGTGACAGGCGCCACCCACAAAGTGGCGCCTGTCGATTTCAGTTCGAAGCTTTAGAGAAAGGCCGACTTACTTCAGCAGGCCGACTTCCTTGTAGAACTTCTCTGCACCCGGATGCAGCAGCACACCCAGTGCGGCGACACCGTCAAGTGCGGTATCCGACGTGATCTGCTTGCCCTTGGCATGACCATTGTCGAGCAGCTTGCGGGTATTGTCGTTCCACAAGGCCTTGGTGATGCCGTACACAAGTTCTTCAGACTGGTCCGATGACACCACCAGCATGGCACTTACAGCAGGTGTCAGCGTGTCGGTGTCAACGCCTTCGTAGACGCCGGCCGGTATCTTCGACGGAATATAGGCGGGGATAACGCCATTGATCTTTTTCAGATCATCTTCAGTGAACGAATGCAGGCTCATGCCCTTGGTTGAAGACAGTTGCACCATGGCTGCAACCGGCCAGCCGGCAGCGTAGAAATAGGCATCAAGCTGACCATCGGCCAGGCGCTCTGCACTCTGGCTGTTGTTCAGTTCGGCTTCTTCCATATTGTCACGATTGACGCCCCACGCTTCGAGCATTTGCAGCACGGCAACCTGGGTGCCGGAACCGGCCTGTGCGATACCGACACGTTTGCCTTTCAGGTCACCGAGATCATTGATCTTTGCGCCCTTGGGCATCACCAGGTGCAGGTCTTCCGGAAACAGGTTCGCAATGATGCGCAGTTTCTCATGTGGCTTGCCTTCAAACTTGCCCTCGCCCAGGTACATCGAGCGGGTGACGTCAGCAGCCGCCAGCCCCGCCTCAAGTTCACCGTTCTGCACTGCGGCATTATTGAACACCGAAGCCGTGGTCGACTGCGCAATGGCGATCAGGCCGGGCACACCGCATTGACCGCCATCGTCGCATGCACGCGCTCCCGGAGGTGCGGAAATAGCGTTGGCAATGGTACCGCCAATCGGGAAGTAGGTGCCGCCGGCACCGCCTGTACCGATGCGAAAAAACGTAGGTGACTGGGCTTGTGCAATGCCGGCCGCCAACAGCGTGCCGGCCGCCAAAACAGCCATAAGTGTCTTGTGGAATTTCATTCCTCTTCTCCCTTGAAACGGCTTCCCTGTGAAACCTCGAGACAAAAGCGTACGCCGTCCAACTCATTTGCACAAATTCTCATTTTCTTTAAAGTCATAGGAAAAATTTGTGAGTGTATCATGAATCTAAATCAGATGCGTGCCTTCCACGAGGTCATGCTGACCGGGTCGATTTCACAGACCGCGCGCAATCTCAACCGCACGCAACCGTCGATCAGCGCAACCATCGCCAACCTCGAAAACGACCTTGGCATGAAGCTGTTCGACCGCAAGGGCGGCCGGCTGCACGCGGTTCCTGAAGCCCGATACCTGTTTGAAGAATGCGGCGAGTTGCTGAAACGGGTCGCAACAATCACCCAGAACATGCGGCGTATCAGGGCGCTTGAGGCAGGCGAACTGCGCATTGCCTCCATGCCCGGACCCTCGGTGTTTGTGCTGCCGGACATCGTTTCGAAATACGCCAAGGACAAATCCGACATCAAGACGACACTCGTCTCGCGCAGCACCGAAGCCGTCATCCAGCTTCTTGCGGCCCAGCAATATGATATCGGCATCTGCGACAACCACCCGAACCTGTCACGCGAAAGCGGCCTGATAGACTCTGAACTGGTGCGATTTTCCTGCCTGTGCGCAGTGCCGGCGCAAAGCCGGTTGGCAGCAGATAAGATCATCACCATCGACCATCTTGACGCTGAGCCGATCGGCATATTGATGGACGAACATCCCGTCTCCATCCAGTTGCAGGACGCATTTTCCTCTGCTGGTGCGTCAATGAACGTGGCGTTTGCCACCCAGTACTTCATTCCCCTTTTGACCTATGTGGAAAACGGACTGGCCTGCGCCGTGGTCGATCCCGTAACGGCGCAAAGCTATAAACTCTATCGCAGCGGCCAGACCGCCGGGGTCATATTCAAACCCTTCCACCCGGACATTGCGTTTGAGCTGGCCATTCTCAGGCCCAACCACCGCCCGGTATCGCTGCTGGCCAAAGACTTTGCCGACACCCTTGTCGGTCATTTTCGGAACATGGCCGGAGGCCCGCCAAAGTAATATGGATTGGTGTGGTTGCCGGACCGGCTATCGGTGCATCCCGGGCAACCATCACTCCGGCAAACCCGCTTTGCGCAACCCTTCAAGCCAATGCTCTAGCCACTCGACATCCTCTGTTTGCCACCGGTGTTCCTGTGTCAATGAGGCATCCGGGTGGTCGGCGAGAAGTTCTTCCACTTGCCGTCCTGCCTCCTCGATACGATTGAGTTGAGCGTATGTGGCGGCAAGCGCCAAGCGAGCCCGCTTGAACTTCGGGTTGCGGTTAAGGGCTTCTTTCAGGGGAAGCACGGCACTTTCATACTGTCTCGCGTCATAATATGCAGAGCCCAGTTTCCAAACGTACCATGCAGGGTAGTACGGATTGAGTCGTATCGCCTTGCGGTAGGAATCAAAAGCTTCTCGATACTTGTGCGTCTGTTGCAGAAAAATACCCTTCAACGCATATCCATCGGCGTCGTTGGGATTGAGTTCAACGGCGCGTTCCAGATGAACCTTCGCATCCTCGTATTGCAGTCTCGACAGGTAAATGTTGCCAAGCATCAACTGTGCCCTGCTATCCGTGTTGTCGAGCGAAACTGCCTTGGCGGCGTACTCAAGGGCATGTTCGAGCGGGGAATCGGCGGAAGAATACCAGTGGTTGAACCATTCGATATTATAGCTCAGAGCTAATCCCACGTAAGCCCTGGTAAGGATAGGGTCGAGTTCGATTGCCCTTTCAAATGCTTGCCGTGCGCGAAGATTGTCTTCCATTGTATAGGCGATGATGCTTTGGCCTCGCAGGGTGTAGTCATAGGCTTCCAGACTTTCGATCGGCTTACGCGCGGCCCGATCCTCCGCAGTTAACTGCAGCCGCCCGGCGACAGTTCCGGCGACGCTCTGCACAATTTCATCCTGCAACGTAAACAGGTCAGTGATTTCCCGATTATATCGTTCTGACCAAATGTGATGCCCCGTCTTCGCATCAATAAGCTGCGCGGTGACGCGGATCTGATCGCGTGCTGTTCGAACGCTTCCCTCTAGAACATATCGAACGCCCAAATCTGAAGCGATTTGCTGCACCTTCGCCGCCTTGTTCCTGAAGGAGAAGGAGGAGTTGCGGGCGATAACGAAGAGTTCCCGAAATCTGGAAAGCTCGGTAATAATATCCTCGGTGATTCCGTCGGAAAAGTACTCCTGCTCCGGATCGCCCGACATGTTGTTGAACGGCAGAACAGCAATTGACGGCTTGTCGGGCAGCGTGAGGTCATCTTGCGTCTGCACTGCAATGTCACCTGATCCTTCCCCTTCCGTCACCCGATAGACGCGGACGGGCTTGGCGATATTTTTCACCTTCTGCAAGCCCATATCTTCAGTTGCGAAACTGATTTTTCCCTCGACAGCGTCGAACGCCGCTCCGGAAACGCAGACACCACCGGGCTTGGCCAAACCTTCGAGGCGGGCTGCCACGTTCACGCCGTCGCCGTAGATATCCGAGCCCTCAAAGATGATGTCTCCCAGATTGACGCCGATGCGGAGCCAGATGCGCTGGTCGTCAGGCACATCGGTTTCGCGCCCCACAATCTCCCGTTGAATTTCAATTGCGCACTGCACTGCCTCAACCACGCTTGGAAATTCAGCCAACAGCCCATCGCCCATGAGCTTTACAATGCGTCCCTTGTGCTCTGTGATCCTCGGCTGCACAAGTTCATTGCGCAGGGCCTTTAGTCGTTCAAGCGTACCCGTCTCGTCGTCTCCCATGAGGAGCGAGTAGCCGACCACGTCGGCAGCAAGAATTGCAACGAGCCTGCGTTCCACCATATCTCCTCCCGATCCGGCGCATCGGTGGTCAGAGATGATAACACCTTCACAGGTGAGTAGGAATTTGAATGCCTCGATGCAGCCTCGGGGGTGATCGTAAACATGGCAGCATGTGCCTCTTCTCATATATGGCCGGGTCGGCATAGCAGCGCTGCCGGAGAACCAGGGCATCAGCCCAAACTGATCAGGCAAACCACCAACGACGGTACATGTATGCGCCGTCATGATCATAATTGGAGTTCAGTTCACCGTGCGCCACCTTCTTTGAATGCGCGGTAACATAGTCGTTGA